>NZ_JAPNUG010000003.1:0-58111 GCF_036631435.1 Ralstonia sp. 1B3
TTGAAGGTCACCGCGCCGCGCAGCGGATAGTTGACCGATGCTGCCAGCGTGGCAGCAGCAGTAGCCTCGCTTGCGCTGTTCTCGAAGCGGATACCGTGCTCGCCCAGGATGTCTTGCGCATCGGCCAACACGTCCATCAGGTGCGAGATCGGCGCGCCCTGATAGCCGGCCACATAGGCAACGCCAGTTCGAGCAGGGCTTTCGTAACTGCCAGAATCCCTTCACCGCTGAAAACCTCGCCCGCGCCCAGGCGCAGCTTCTTCACTTCTTCCACAAACGACCGCTCGGCCATGGTGCTCCTCTTCTCGGTTCATCCGGCATGTGTGCCCGTGGCTTTCACTCGTTGCGCAGTGAGGGAAGGTCAATACATGAATAATCATGTAATTTCACTTTAAGCAGAGCGCGGATAGCGGTCGCAAAAGGGGATAAGAAGCGAGCCGGAGGACGGGGTTTTCCTGAGGTGGCGCAAACCGGATGCGCGAGTACGATTGCGGTACTCCTTGCTTCATCACAGAAATTTCTACGCGTGGATGCCGTTCTAGGAGAGTGAACAGGCCGCGGATGCTGCGGTGCACATTGCGGCCTGGGTACTGAGCATACCATGACGATGGAGACAGGGCGTAGATGCATGAAAAATCATGCAAGTTGGTATGGGTCTTGCACGTGGTGTTCACTTTCCGTGAGTGGGCACGAAGTGATCGAGGCTATACCCGCTCCGCCCAAAATAGAGGCAAAAAGCCATGTTGACTTCCGCGCCCCCACTGGCCCAAGCGCCGCGTCAAGCTGCACTGTCGGCCACTTTTGACCCGTTTCCGTACACGCCGGAACGGCTGCTCTTTGCCTCGACCGATATTGACGAAGTTCGATCCATGGTCGGGCGAGTTATGAAGCCCCACCGCCTGGTGTTGACCGGCGCGGGGGATCGCCTGGACGCGCGGATGCACTACACCCCGCTGGGCGACATCTCGCTCAGCCGGCTGCGGTACGGCGGCACCGTCGAGATTGAGCCGGGCCCGCTGAAAGCTTCTTTTTGGTGCAGATGCCCCTTATAGGGAACGCCATCGTTGACAGCGGCGGGCAGCATGTCGACTCCGGCCCCGAGATCGCCTCCGTGCTCAGCCCGGACGACGAGACAAAAATGCGATGGCTCGCCGGCAACGAACAACTGATGTTGCGTCTGTCACGCTCCCTGGTGGAGCGCACATTGGTCGGCCACTTCGGCCATCCGCTTGAACAGCCGCTCCAGTTCGAGCTCGGCTTCCGCTGGCGCGAATGCGCGCAATGGCGTTGTCTGCTGAGCTACTTGATCGATTGTTCGACACAGGGCCTCGACCTTGCGCAGCACAAGCTGGTGCTTGCGCAGATCGAGCAACTGGCAGCGTCTGTCCTGCTGGTTTCCCATAGGCACAACCATAGCGAGGCTGCACCCGCACGCCGCGGCACCATTCTTCCGCGCCACGTCCGGCGTGCGCAGGATTACCTGGAAGCGCATGCCCATGAGCCGGTGTGTGCAGACAAGCTGGCGCAAGTGGTCGGCGTGAGCGTGAGAAGTCTCTACACCGGCTTCAAGGACTTCCTCGGCGTCAGCCCGATGCACTATCTGCGAGATCTGCGCATGGAGCGCGCGCGCACCGAACTCATGAGCGGTGAAGCGAGCAATGTGGCAGGCGTGGCGTTGCGCTGGGGTTCGCGCACATGGGCCGATTCAGCAACGACTACAAGCAGCGTTACGGAGAGAGCCCCAGCCAGACGTTGCGGCGCCGATAAGGCTCTCTGCCTGCCACGGCAAGCGCTTGACGGTATGCATCAGCAAGGCGGCATCTTCGGATGCCGCCTTTTGCTATCAGAACGGAATGGACGCCTTGATATAGAACTGGCTGCCCGACGGGCGATTCCGCACTTCGAATTCCTTCTGCCATTTGACCGTCAGCAGCCAGCCGCGCTCGTTGGCGTAGCGGATAGACGGCCCTACGGCGAGCGCCCGTGCCTTCCTTGTGCGGCAGCGGGACCCTGGTCATTCGTGGTCTGCTGATAGACATAGCCCCCACTCCGAAGACCCAGCCGTTGCCGATGCCCCATCCGGCGCTGTAGTCGGCATGGATTGCTTGGCCCGATCGGGTATCCGTCGCGTTGTTGCGGAAATTGAAGTCGTACATCACCTTCAGATCACCGTTGAAGCCGGTGGGTTGCATGTAGGTGATGGCCGCAACCGGCTGTGCAGTCCAATAGTTCTTGCCCAGGCTGGAGGGGTCGGTCGGATCGTAACGGCCGGTGGGCGCATACATGTCGAGGCCAAGCACGTAATGCAGTGCCGGAGACACGTGATAGCCCAGCGCCGGGCCGAACGTGATGTCGCCGAGTCCCGAACTTGAAGCGCGCACCGTTGGCGCGAAAGTCGACATCCAGCAGCGGTGCGATGGCATGGAATGCCAGTTGCCCGCCAAACAACTGCGCCGGTGTCACCCAGATCAGGCGCGGCGCCAGCACGTTGACGTCCACCTTGAAGTCTTGCAGAAGAGACTGCCCGTTGTTGCCACGCAGCGTGTCATAGCGCGCTGCGCCGGCGTACACCAGCGCATGGACGCCCGGCGGTGGCAGCGCACCCACCAGATAGTTTTCGAGGCCATCCGGATAGATGGAGAGGCCGCCGCCTTCGGTGGCGTGCGCCGCGTTGATGCTGGCGGCACATGCCAGCACACCTGGCAGGAGTTTCTTGACTGCAGACTTGCGCATGGCGTTTTCCTTGACCATGGTTGAGAAAACGTGGGACGACACCGTCCGCGCCCTGCGTGGTTGGCAGGGTGGGTCGATGCAGTGGATTGGGGTGCGGGGTGCTAGCGCGGACTGAGGTGCTGGGCCACCATGAACCCGGAACCCGCGCCCAGACCCGGCCCGGGGTGCGTGCTGGCGCCGATGTGGAACACGTTGGCCAGTGGTGTGCGATGCGCACGCGCACCGTGGCCGCCCGCGAAGGGGCGCAGCCAGAAGAACTGGTCAGGTGAACACACGCCGGAGTACGGATCACCACCGACCAGGTTGCAGTTCAACGCCTCCAGGTCCGCCGGCGAGTAGGCGCGTCGGCCGACGATGCGCTGCGCGAGTCCGGGCATGACCTGCTCCAGTCGCGCCTGCACGCGGTCTGCAAAGGCTTCGCGCACGGCTTCGGTCCAGCGACCGTCGGCGGGCACGGCAATCTCGTCCGCCGCGTCGCCCTTAAGCCGTGTCGGCAGTTCCTGCATCTGAATCCACAGGATCCAGCCGCCACCAGGTGCACGCGATGGATCCGCCACGGTCGGTTGCCCAATGCCCAACGTAGGACGGCGCGGCAGCAGACCATTGTTGGCTTCCGTGACGGAGGTGCAGACCTGCTCCATGCTCTCGGTCAGATGGACGAGCGGGACCTTGGCGAGCTCAGGGTCGCGCCAGGCGGGTGGTGCGTTGAGCGCGAAGTGGATCTGCATGTCGCCGCGACCGTACCGATAGCCTTCGGCGCGTTCGCGTACCGGTTGCGGCATGTCGGTCAGCAGACGCCCGTACAACTGCTGGGGCGTAACGTTGCACACGACAGCCTCCTGGGCATGCAGCGTCTGTCCGTCTGCTGTCTTCACGCCGATGGCGCGACGGTGGCGACCATGACCGTCGGTCAAGACAGACTCGACCGATGCACCCGTTACCAAGCGGCCGCCGTGTTGCTCGATGACCTGCGCGAGCGCTTCTACAAGACGGCTACCGCCACCCTTGACCACGGGCATGCCGCCACTGACCACCGAGGCAAAGGTCAGCTTGCCGATCAACGCAGAGCCGGCATCATCGGGGCCAAGCCCCGAGTGCAGCACCCACGGTGCGATCAGCGCTCGGGTGAGGTCCAGCTGAGCGTGCGCTCCGACCAGCGCCGGAACGTTTCCAGCGAGTCGGCCGCGAAGGCTGCGAGGCCGTCGGTTCCACGCTTGCGCCATTGGTTGAAGAGCAGTTTGAGCATCGCCCAGCCATAGGGGTTCTGGCTGAGCAGGCCGAACGTCAGTTCCGCATCTTGGCCGAACAAGCGGGCAGCCATGGCGCCCAGGGCCGTGCCGTCTCCGGGGGCAAAGGCATCAAGGCGCCGTACCGCATCGGCCAGATCCTGCTTGAGCGCCAGGCCGCTGCCGTCGGGCCGAACCAAGCCTGTGGTGTATTCCGGGGACAGGAACGTCAGCCCGGCCTTTTCCAGCGCGGGCTTGAGTTCCGCGTAGCCCGGACTGCCGACGAAGAGCGGATACCACGACGACATCACCTCATGGTGGTAGCCGGGAAAGAGCTCCTCGGTGCGGATGCAGCCACCCAGCCTGTCGTTACGCTCCAGCACCAGCACACGCTTGCCGCGTGTGGCTAGCAATGCTGCGCTGACCAGCGAATTGATGCCGCTGCCGACGAAGATGACTTGCGGATTCGACGATGCGGCCATGGCTTACTCCACCAGCGCCAGCACGCGCAGCGGGCTGCCCGAGCCGCCTTCGATCTTGAGCGGCGCCGACACGATCACCGCACCCTGCGGCGGTAGTTGATCGAGGTTCTTCAGGCACTGCAGGCCGTAACGGTTTGCGCCGTGCATCAGCGTGTGGCACGGATAGGCCACCGGCCATGCGTAGGACTGTCCCGCGTCGGTGTTGATCGTTTCCACGCCGAAGCCGTGGACGTTCCGTTCGTGGATCAGCCACTCGACCGCTTCCTGGGTCGGACCCGGCGTGTGGGCGCCGTCTTCGCGCAAGTTCAGGAACGCGGCAGCGTCGTTCACGCGGAGCGACCAGTCCGTGCGGAACAGAACCCATGCACCTTCAGGGATGCGCCCATGACGCTGTTCCCAGGCCTGCAGGAATTCCACCGTCAGCAACCAGTCTTCGTTCTCGCGGACTTGCGCGCTGGCATCCACCACCACGGCTGGCGCCACGAAATTTTCCGGGGCGATGGTATCCACGCTGTTGCCCGGGTAGTCGCGCCCCGTGATCCAGTGCACCGGCGCATCGAAGTGGGTGCCGGTGTGCTCGCCACACGAGAAGTTGTTCCAGTACCAGGCAGGGCCGGCCTCGTCATAGTGCGAGATACGCTCGACCTTGAACGCCTGGACTTGCCCGAACTGCGGCGGCAATTGCAGCGCAGGAAACGAAGGCGAGAGCGTCTGCGTGAGATCGACGACGCGGACGTTGCCGCGCGCCAGGCCTTCGGTCAATGCGGACAGGGTCGTGGATGGGGTGGACGTCATGGTTCTCTCCAGCGGTACGAGATAACGGCGCGTTACGAAACCGCGTGCAGCGATGTAACCTGCCCGCGTGGAAGACCAGCGGCGTGCCCGGCTGGTTGGCAGTGCGCACCACCCGGCCGATCAGCAGCAGGTGGTCTCCAACGTGCCGGCAGTCGTCATGTGCGCACACGAGCGTGGTGACCGCACCGTCGATCGCCGGGATGCCTTCCGGTGTTTCCTGTACCGCTACGCCATCGAACTTGTCGGGCACGGCGGCAGTGGCAAAGCGTTTGGCCAGGTCTTCGTGACCGTTCGCCAGGATGTTGATCGCAAAGTGCGTGCACTCCCGGAACGCGGCCAGATTGGGCGAGCGGTCAACCAGGCTCCACAGAACGAGCGGCGGGTCCAGCGAAAGCGTGGCGAAGGAGTTGATGGTCAGGCCTATCGAACGCCCGTCAGGCGTGCGCGTGGTGACAATAGCAACGCCGGTTGGGTAGCTGCCGAACAGGTTGCGCAGCGCCTTGGGTTCGAGGTCGACGTTGCCCCAGGTGTTGTGGTGGTTGGCGCGCATGGCGGCGGGCTCGGGGGCGAGGCATGACAACATGGCGTTCTCCTCAGGCCGTGGCCGGGATGGCTTGGTGTTCAGCGATGAATTGCTCGCAGGCTTGCGCATCGGCCCACCACGGGAAGTAGCTCGGCGGATGGTTGAAGCCGTTCGCAATCGTCTTGGCAAGCGCTGGCGATTGCTGTGCGGCGCCCAGCAAGCCGAGGATGCGGCGGCGGCGGGGTCAGCAGCGAGTTCGTCCACTGCACGACCCATTGGGCGTAGTCCCAGAACTGCTCGAATGTCGCCTCCATCCACTCGCGGGTGTAGGGCTGGTCGGCGCGCGCCAGGATGGCGTCGAGGTACACCTTGCCAGCCTTGGTGGCGTTGTTCGAACCCTGCCCGGTGATCGGGTCGTTGGTGGCCACGGCATCGCCCAGGCCGAACACCAGTCGGCCGGACGGCAGTGTCATGACCGGCTTGCGCACGGTCGGTGCGAATGCGCCTGCCAGAATGCCCTTGTCGTCGGTCAGTTGCACGTTGCGCGCGCGGTCGGCTTCCCACGGCAGGTAGGTTTGCAGAAAGCGCAGGCTGGTGGCGAGGTGGTCTTGCGGCGTGCGGACGTCACGCCAGCAATCCAGCGGGCCGCCCGGCACGCCCTCGAACACCATGATGTCGCACGGGCCGCTGAGCGTGAGGGCAGGGAAGACGAAGTACTCGCCGACACCCGGAATCAGGTTGAACGACACGCGGGAATAGTCTTGCGTCGGCTTCAGACCGTGCACGTAGGTCAACGCCAGCGCACGCTGCGGCTTGTCGAAAGGGGAGCGCGCGGCATCGCGTTCAAGCAGCTTGACCACCTCGCCCTTGCCACCGGCGAGGATGACGAGGTCATGGCTTTCTGCCAGTGCTTCGAGCTCGGCGATGCCTGCATCCTGGATCACCAGCCGGCCGCCACGCGATTCGAGTTGTTCGAGCCATGACGCCATCTTCACGCGCTGGTCCACAGACTGCGCGGGGCGATCCAACTGCGCGCTCCACTCAATGACTTTTGCGCCGGGCTGCTCCGGGTGCGGCACGGCAAAGCCGATGCCTTCAACGGGCGGGCAGGCTTGCTCCCAATCGTTGATGCCGAGGTCACGTTCAATCTGCAACGCCGGGTCGAACATGCATTGGCTGGACATGACCTTGCCGTTGCGGATGTCATCCGGCGTGCGGTTGGAAACAACGGTGACTTCGTAGCCCTTGTCCAGCAGCCCGAAAGCCAGCGGCATGCCAGCCTGGCCACCACCCACAATCGCGATTCGACGCATGAGAGTTCTCCTTGATGAAAGTTCGGACGTAGCCGTCTGAAGTTGGGTGATCGGCTGCGTTATTCGGCCAGGCGAGGAATCGCCGGTTTTGCTTGCTCGGGCCCCATGGCCGAATAGCCACCATCGACGGCGTAATCCGCACCGGTGACAAACGAGGCGTTCCCAGAGAGAAGGAAGGCGACCACATCGGCCACCTCCTCGGGGTTGCCCACGCGCCGCAGCAGGTGATAGTCGGCCGCTACGCGATCAGTCTTGGCGCGGTCGCCGTGGGTGATCTCGTCCATCACGCGCGACCACGTCCAGCCGGGGGAGACGGAGTTCACGCGGATACCATCCGCCGCAAAATCCATCGCCATGCTGCGGGTGACCTGCACCAGCGCCGCCTTGGAGACGGGGTAGAGCCAACGGCCCGTTTGCGCGACGCTGGACGAGATGCTGGTGAAGTTGACGATCGCGCCGCCGCCCGCGGCAACCATGTGCGGACGAACGGCGCGCGCGGCCATGACGGCACTCACTACGTTGACATCCAGTGCCTTGAGCCAGTCGGCACGCCCAGATTTCTCACCGTCGTCTAGATACGTCGCTGCCAGGTTCACGAGAAAGTCCACGCGCCCGAACTGGGCAGCTACGTCGGCGACGGCGCGTTCCAGTTGCCGGTCATCTGCGATATCGACTTGCCAGAAGCGGATGCCTTCCGGGTCGGTGGTGGCAACGCGGTCGCCGCCAGCCGCATCGATGTCGAGGAGGGCAACCTTGACGTCATGGCTGCGAAGCGCCTGAACGACTGCGGCTCCGATGATGGTGGCGCCGCCTGTCACGATGGCGACCTTGCCTTTCAGATCTTTCATGGGTGCCTCCTTGTATTTGAGAATCGTTTTGCGCCAGTTGCTGGGAACGCGTTTGATTGCATGATGGACTGTGAGTCCGGTGTGCATATATCCGGTTCGTGCTGCGGCTATCCGTCCGTTGCGGGTATTCGGAGATCGACTGATCTGAGGTAACGGATGTCACGCGCGCAATGCAGCCGCGTCCGCCCCGGAATAGGCTGATGACGTGATAGCGGCTGGGTATGAACCGGGGTGACCGAAGTGGCCAGTAGGGCCGAGCAGTGCGTCAACTGCGCGGAGCAGCATGCGTGACAGTGCGCCACGCCATGCGAGCAGCCTGTCAGCTTGGTCGCTGCGGTGCTCGTTGTTCAGGCACCAGTTGCAGAAGTGCTCGCAATTGTTGGTGAGAATCCGGTACTGGGATTCCCCGACTCGCGAGCGAGCCCTTTGCACCGCGTCCTGGCAGGAAAACTTGTGTTGGCAATCTTGCCTAACCAAGAGTGGGCGGCCGGCGGTAAATCGGTCTACCGTGACCTCTTCCACCGGGCCGCGGTGGAATGTTCGGGACAGGCCGGCGTAGTGCACGACCTTGCCGTCGCCAACGTAGATGCCATGGTGCCAATACCCGAGGCGCGGCGTGATGAGGTGTGCTCCCAGAGCCAGTGCGCCTCCCTCATGGGGGTGCCAGTAGGTGGCGCCGATTACAACCGTGCCGTCGTGCCCCGCGAGTTGTTGGAACGCATAGTCCATGATGCTGGTCCTCGATCCTGGTGGGGGAGTGCCTCCCGCCTCGATTGCAGCTTATGAATGCATGGCAACGGCGTTATCCCGTTCGCGCGCGGGGTATCCGGAAATGGCTGGAGCTTTGCAGATATGGCATGGGCTGCACCTCTGTGGTGACTCAGAGATGCGAGTGCAATCGCCAATGGCAGTGTTGAGAGCTGTCGCGAATCATTCAACTCTGAACCGCACGTCGCGATTTATAGGCCTTTCTGACTGAGTGCCATCGCGTCAAGAAACGCCGGTCGCATGCGGCTGACATCTTGTTGGGGGAGTCTCCGGGAGCGCGCTCGAGACCGAGAATGCGCGGCAGGCCTACCGGGCCGAGCACGATGCGTCGGTTGGACGGGTGAGTTTTGTGGAAGGAGAACTCAAGACCGTGCGCGTGTGGGCGGACGCCTACCGACAGGCCTTTCGCAGTTGCGGCTGAAGGATGCCGGCACCGTTTAACACCCGTTAAGATAGCGATAGGTACATCCTTGCATCGCCAAATGTCGGAGATCCCATCAGATCCCATCCAAGCGCCGTCGCGGAGACACATCGATGGCGCGCCGAAGAAGGCCACTCTCGCCGCCGCCGGCCCGGCCGGCGCTTTGCTCGAGGGGCATGTCGGCGCCCAGTACCTGTTGCCGCTGCTTTCATGCGGCGAGGCACGCGGCCTGCCGGGCGTCGTGGTCACGCGAGTAGCATTCCAGCGTGCGAGTCTAGGCCACCCGATGGACGACGTGATCGTCACCGGCCACGACCGGCGCGGTGAGCCGGCGACGCTGGAAGTGCAGGCCAAACGCACGATCGCCTTCACGGCAAGCGACGCAGTTTTCGCTGATGTCGTTGCAATGGCCTGCCGGGCCATGCGCAAGCCGGAGTTCCAGACGACGCGCTATGAACTGGCCGTGGCGATTGCACGCACATCGACGACCATCGAGCAGCATGTCCAGGAAACGCTGCGTTGGGCCAGGGAGTATCAGGACCCGGTGACCTTCTTTGCTCGGCTGAATCAAGTGGGAGTCGCGCACCAATCGATGCGCGATTTCGTCGCGGCATTGCGTGGCTACATGGCGAAGGCCGGCGCCCCGTACGAGGACGCTGACGTGTGGCTACTCTTGTCTCGATTTCAGGTGCTGGCATTCGACTGCGAACAGCCAGGCTCGGCCTGTGGGCAGCTCGCCCGCGAGCGTTGTGCCATGCTGCTGGCCGCGCAGGAGGCCGGCCGGGCGACAGAGCTATGGGACACGCTGCAACTGATTGCGTTGGAAACGGACGCCAGGGGCGGCGATATGGACCGCGCGACGCTGGTCGATCGCTTGACCAACGAGCGGAACTACCGGTTCGCGGGGGATCGCCGTTTGCACGGCGCGCGCGAGCAGCTTGCCGAAAATGCGCGCAATGCGCTCGCGACGATCGGCACGCGCATAGGCGCGGTGACGATCGACCGCACAGGACATGTGGATGCCGCGCTGTCCGCGCTTGACCATGGGCGCTACCTTATCATCCAAGGCGCGGGCGGGGTTGGCAAGTCCGGTGTACTGATGCAGATGGTCGAGCGTGTCCAAACCGAATCGCGCGTTGTCGTGGTGGCTCCAAATCGAATTCCCGGCGGCGGGTGGGCCGCGTTAAGGGCTCAGCTTGGTTGCGAAGCCAATACTCGGGAACTGCTCACTGACCTCGCCGGCGACGGTGGTGGGACGCTGTTTATCGACGGTCTCGATCGGTTCGACAGGCCTGACGAACAGCAGACCGTCGTGGATCTGATCAGCGCAGCGGCACAGGTTCGCGGATTTCGGGTGGTCGCTACGGCGCGCCCCGACTTTGACGCGGACGCCGCTGCTTGGCTGCCGCCTGCGGCCCTGCAGCAACTAGGTGTGGCTCCGCCTTACCTAATTCCGGAATTGACCGACGCCGAGGTGGCGGACTTGCAGCAGGCGGGGCCAGCTCTTGCTGCTCTGCTGGCACCCGGGCATCCCGCCAAGGCCATCGTCAGGAACTTGTACCGCCTCAACCGTCTCGCGCGCAGCGTGCAAGCTGATGCAGCGGCGCCTTTCAGCGAGGCGCAGATGGCCTGGCAATGGTGGGAGACGGGCGATTCGGCGGGTCGCGGCGCAGAACGCCTCGAACGCCGACGCCTGCTTCGTGCGTTGGCGATCCACTCCATCGCTTCGTCCGACCCGATGGACGCCAGCGGGGCACCGGCCCAAGCTGTGACGGAATTGATCGAAACCGATTCCCTCCGGGCGGTCAACACAGTCCTCATCGAACCTGCACACGACGTCTTGCGCGACTGGGCGATCGGTTGCCTGCTGTTCGAGGAGCCGGAGCATGTCAATGCGCTCGATATTGCGAGGGCGGCGCCGATGCGGCTGGTGCGCGGCGTAGAACTTGCGGCACGGCTGCACGCGGAAGGCGCGAACGGCATGGGAGGGTGGAAAACCCTGCTTGATCGGGTTAGCGGACCTCAAGCCCACGGCTCGTGGAAGCGAGCTGTCCTGCTGGCACTTGCGCGCTCGGAGCGCGCATACGACGCGCTGCAGGTTTGTCTACCAGCGCTTTCAGCCGACAACGCGGGATTGTTCGGGGATCTAGTTCGTGCGGTGATCACGGAGGACTCGCGGCCGGCCGCGCCATTGTGGGCCGCAACGGGCGTGGACGTGACCAAGCTGCCGGCCGATCTCGTCTTGCCACGCGGAGCGTCCTGGCTCAATTTGCTGCTGTGGTCGCTCAAGCTTGGAGAAGGCATTCCGCATGGCGCAGTGTCACCGTTGGTCGATCTTTACAATCGCTGGTGTAGTGCGACCCTGGGCCAGGACTCGCTATCGCCGCACTTGATTGGGCGACTGTATGCGTGGCTCACCGACGTCGAGGCGAGGAATCATCCGGCCGTAACGAATTTCAGGGCGAGCATGGCCACGATGGATGTGCCCCGCCTGTCCATGACCGCCGCGCAGGAGGATGACCTGCGGATGGCGTTTCTGCTGTGGTGCAAGCTGTGCCCGGACGACGTGGCGGCCTACCTGCGGGGATGGCAGGCGCACCCCCATCGCCACGTCATGTTCCGTCAACTGCTTTCGTTCCTGGGCAGTGCGCCCATGGCAGCGCCGCGTGCCGTTGCAGACCTGTTTATGGCAGCGTTGCCCGAAGGGGACGACGATTGCGACCGCGGGCTTTGCGACGAACCGTTTTCTCGCTGGAGCATGGACTATTTCCCCGCCTCGCCGGCGCGGGCGCCGTTTTTTGCTCTGCTGGAGGCTAACCCGGAGGAAGGACTCCGTCTAATCCGTGCCGTCGTCGCGCACGCCATTCAGCACCGGAGTCGCGGCCGTCCGCCCGCCGACGATCGCATTGACGTTATGCTGGCCACCGGCCCACGTTCGTTCCCATGGCGACTATCCTACGCGTGGTCTCGCGCGCACGACAGTCAGGTTGTGGCGTCGGCTTTGATGGCGCTGGAGGCTTGGGCGCATCGGCGCATCGATGCCGGAGACGATCCACAAGCTGTTCTGGTGGACGTACTCGGACCGGAGGGCTCGTCGGCAGCGTATCTGCTCGTCGCGGTCGATGTGATGTTGTCGCACTGGCCCAAGACGCGTGACTGCCTGGCGCTGTTCGCCTCATCAGCCGAGTTGCTGGCGCTTGACCGGGACCGGTACGCTCACGATCTGATGGGCGATCTGGAGCTTAACACCTGGGTGAGGCCGGAACCGGCTGGCCCGGTGAAATTGCGGGATCTGCGCGCCCGCCGCTCGCGCCAAATGGCGCTCGACGACGTGCTGTCGCATTTTGGCTTCTACGGCCCTGAAGAGACACGAGAAAGTATGCGCCGGCTCCTTCGTGAGGAAGCGGAACGGCTTGGTCCGCCGGAGAGTGGGAGCGGCCCGACAGATCCTGCATTTGCTGCCATGAGCGCATCGAATCGCCTGGACCCCGCCAACTATTCCCAAGACGAGGATAAAAACGGTACGACAATCGTCTATCACCCCCGCACAGGAAGCACTGATACGTGCCGATTTGCAGGAGAAGGCCGACCGTGGAAGCGCCGACTTGGTGATCCGAGGAAGAGTGATGCGCGCGCTTACTGAGCCACCCTGTTCCTCTGAGCTCCTCGAACAGGGCGTAGCCTGGGCCATGCGCCAAGAAGTTGATACGGTCGTTGCGGACAACGACGACCAGAAATGGATCGGCCAGACGCGCCTCATCGTCGCCACCCTGGTGTGCGCGACGGCACGTCGGCATTGAGAACCCAGTACGGCGAGTGGGCACAAGCGTTGCTGGCGGAGGTGGCGCAAGCAAAGGCGGATGTGCGGGGCATGATCCCGCAGCTGCAGTACAACCCGCGAGCGATAGCGGCTGTCGGGCTGTTGGCGGCCTACCGTGCCGATCCTCAGCCGGCAACACTGGAACACCTGCTGCACATGGCGGTCCAGCACGATACGGGCATGGCCGCAGTGCTACGGATCGAGGCGGCTGCGCAGCGATCCATGCAACCGGCATTGCTCCGGGCGCTGATGCGCCTGGGCCTGATCTCGACCATCTACGCCTTGCCAAACCATAACGCCGTGGATTGGGAAAGCGTCGAGGACTATCGCGCCTGTCTTGAGGCGGAGGAAACTGTCCGACGGGACGCAGAACGTGACACGCTGCAGGCTGCGGTCGCGGTGGAATTGCGATGGCTGTCGGGCGAGGGGGACGAGCCTGGCTGGCCGGATTTCGGGCCCGAGATCCCCGACTGCGCGTGCCGGAATCTCGTTGGGCGTACCGCGGCGAGCGCGAGCGAAGCCATCCGCACGACGTGAGTACGCGCTGGAGTCGAGCGCGGCGGCGCATTGGGTGTCGCTCGCGAAAGACCTTTGGTATCGGGACGCGCCCGAGCGGTTGCGCGGCCTAGTGCGTCACTGCTGGGAATGGACAGCAAGCGCGAACGGCGTTGAATGCGAAAAGGAGGAGGAGCCTGGCGAACGCGCTCATGAATGGAACGATGCGTACTTCTCCGCAGCGACCGCCGCAGCCGCCACGCTTGATGATGCAGGCATGAGCGAGCTGGTCCTCCAGCGCGTCGCTCGGTTGCCGGAGGATCGCTTCCTTGACGCCACGACTGCGGTGCTGCATGAGTTGGACAGACTCTGGCTGAATGACGAGCTCGTGTCGAGTCCCTTAGTGTTATTGGTACGGCAGACCCTGGCGTCCCGCATCAGGGAATTCTGGGTATGGAAGCGACTCACATCTGAGTGCTCGACCGGCGCGGAAATCCATCTCACGGGCGCACTCGCTGCGCTGTTCATGGGCGAGTACGAGATCGGGAAGGGGCCTCGCTGCTATCTTCAGCCGCTTGGCGCCGCACGCGCCGACGCACTGTTACCTATGCTTACGCGACTGGCGGTGGAGGCCGCGCCGTCCACCTTCGTGGCCCTCGCGATACTTGGCCTCCTCGAGGTCCAGCCGCAAGCGCACCGACTGACGTTCCTTGCCGAAGTGGTCAGCGCCTGGTGGCGGGCACAGGGTGCAAACACTGCGTTCTGGAACGACTACGGTATTGGACGCCGGGTATGCGCATGGGTTGAGGTGGCCATCTTAAGCGATCCGGTGCCCCAGGAAATTCTGGATGGTGCTGAACTGACGACCATCGTAGATACGTTGGTTCAAAGCGGCACGCCGCTGGCGCGGATCTTGGATGAGAAAATTTCGGCGCGCCGGAATGCTGGCGGCAGCTAGAAGCGGCGGACTATTCAGGAACATGATGATTTGGCGGAACAGAAGGGAGCGAAAACCGGTAACCGTGGAGACGAAGGATCCATGGGGCTTTGAGTTCTATGAGGCCATGTATAAGGCGGAATCCGATCTGCGCGAGAAAATGCTCGGGAGGCTAGCGACGCCGACCGCCCTTACGGTCGCGATCTTCGGTGCCCTGGGTCTCATGCTGAGGGAATATGCGAGGGTCGCCAATGCGCTACCTAACGGCCCCTACTGGAATTACTACGGGCATGCCTTCTGGGTATTGTTTTGTTTGACCTGCATTTCGCTTATCGCAAGTTTGTACTACCTGGGCCGGTTCTGGTACGGCAACGAATACAAACTAATGCCTACCGCCGCCCAACTCCGTGCGTACCACGAACAACTCAAGACCCATTACGCGCCGTACGAGAACCCGGATAAGAACGTTGCCGATGCCTTTCGAGCTTACCTGTTGGAAAGATACGTTGACTGCGGGACCTGTGCTGCTGACGTCAACCATTTACGTACGGCCCGCCTTTTCAGGGCAAACGGCGCGCTGATCGTATCCGCCCTATTGGCGCTCATTACCTATGGCATATTTACGATACCCTCACTGATGTATCCAAACGGAAGCGGTCCGGCGGTTGCTGCATCGTCATGTGGGGAACATTGCTGCAGGCCAGAGCACGTGAGCCAGCCGTTAGCGACCAAGGAGTGAAAGCATGAGTTCATCAGGATCGAAGCAGCAGAAGTCACCCCCTCCCGCCCCCCGCCGGGACCGCCGGTGCGCTTTGCCTACGACCATAGTGAGAAGATTCGTCAACAGCCGCCTGCGAAGCCCGGCAAACCGAAGTAAGTAGCTGACGGGAGGACCAACATGGACGCACACGCTCAACAACCCGATGCACCGCCGCCACCGCCGCCAGGCCCGCCCGTCCGCTATGAAAAGAGAGACTCTGGCCCATCGGAGAAGCGGTAGCCTCAACGTATCCCCGAAGCGGGAGCGTTAATTCTTCGGCTTTGCCGCCGGTGGCATGACGGCAGAGGTTGATCTGGTGGCGGCCGGCCATCCTGATCGATGGCACCGTGCAGGCCACGCTGGACGTGGTCGCCAATTCCGTCAGCCTGGTGAGCCACCCGCACTGCGATAGTGTCGGTGGCACCATAAGCAAGCTGCTCGCGCAATAACGGCGGGGCATAATGCTTCCCTCAACAACAGAAAAAAGGGGTAGTATGGCTCTGGAACCTGAGGTCGAGTCCCAGCTCGATGGGAAGATCGATGGCACGCGCAAGATGGCGCTGGTGATCAAGATTCTGCGGCACGTAGCCGAGAATTCGTACACCCATCAGCACGTCGAATCATCGCGTGATGTGACCATGTTCGATGGCTTTGACGCTGGCTCGGTATTCCTGCACTACCAGTACCTGATCGGCGCGAAATTCATCAATGGACATGTGAGTGTTCAAACGAACTCGGTGTTTGCCTACCACCTGACGTGGGAAGGGCACGATTTGCTCGATACCCTGGCAAAGCCTTTGTCGCGAGCTTTCTGAATACAGGCGTCTCTGCTGACGCCTTTCCACACTTCCCGTACCCATCCATGCCTCGAGACTCGGTGGCATGGCATCGGCTCTCGATCCCGCTACACGTCAGTCACACGAACGGTTTCACCAAGAACCCTTATGGTAACTATCGCGAAGTGCGACGGTGCATGGCTGTGTTAGGTACGCAGGAACGGCTTCCCACTTTGAGCGAACGCGTTCAGCTCGCGCACAGATGAGTGGCGTGGGGGCGGTCGGTTGATGCCGAGATGGACCGTGAGCAAAGCCCAATCAGCGAGCAATTCGATGGGCGGTGGCCTCCCTGTCGGCTGGGAAGCCTGCGATCAGTGCGTTCGCGTTGAAGAGTTCGTCCACCGCAAGCAGAGTGCTTCGGGGCTCCCGGCCATGCCAGCTTCTAGGCTTCGGGAAGGCTGGAGGGGCGCCTGAGTTGTCCCTGTGCTGCTTGGACTAGATGGTTGATCCAGCGTGAGAAGAATGCTTCCCCGCCACCTTCTTCGATGGCGTACGGAGGGTGAGCGAAGCTCCATGAACTCATTGTGCTCGATGCCGCCAGGTCGGCATCTCGGCCAGGTGGGAGGCTGCAAGGTTCATGCATTCCGGTGGCTCGTGCCCAGCAGTAATATGCCGCTTCTAGCCATCGCCAGCGTCCCGAGCCATCGTCAACGTACCAGAGTGAAGCGCTACGCTGATAGCCGGGATTGCTGCATTGGATGTGATCCCAGCAGATCACGTTCCATTTACTTCCCGAAAAGACCTCCCGAGGCACATCACGCTTGTGGCCGGTCGACATAGTGAGCGTTCCGTGGCCCAGCGTGACTTCCATTACGGGGGCGCTGACGTGACCGGTGTTGCGTATCGCTGCTGCAGGCGCCTCGTCACGGATACGCTCAAACAATTCCTTCTGGAGGTCCTTGAGCACCGCCAACCCGTGGTCCCGCAATTGGAGCCGCGTATGCTGGTCGGCGCGCATCTTGGCGGCGGCTACTTCCCGCTCGGCTTGCTCGGCGGAGACTACCGCGGAAACTGCTGAAAGGCCGGACTTCGGACGTTGAGTGGGCCCTTCAATTTCAGCGAACGCATGCAGTCGCCGGCGCAGTTCCTCGAGCGTAGGCCTAGTAACTTGCGGCTTGGCGAGCATGCCGAACAGCAGGGATTGAAGTGCTGGTGACACTGCCGAAATGCGCGGCGTCTCCATGCGATGTTGGCGCGCAAGATCCGTTGTCGAGGTGCCGTTGAATAACGGCTTACCGGTTAGGAGTTCGTGGATAATGCAACCCAAGGCGATACGTCGGTCGCGTGCGTCGCACGCTCGTTGTTCCACTGTTCCGGAGCGGCGTACTGGGCGCTGAGATACCCCTTCATGGTGCCAACCGCAGTGGCGGCATCGGCGATGCGCGCGATGCCAAAGTCAACCAGTTGCCAGCGGCCAGCGCACCAAATCACGTTGGCAGGTTTGAGATCCCGGTGTACCCATGCTGAAACCTCAAGCAATCCATCCACGATATCGCGGCCGATGGCGCAAGCCTTTGCTTCGCTGATCGGTCCTTGTTTCTTGCTGTAGTGCGATAGGCTGTACTCGCCCTTGGCCATAACGATCGCTGGTTTGCCTGCGGTCGCGTCGACGCCGCCATCGTGGATGGTGACGATGTGCGATGCTGCTTTGCCACGACGAGATAGCGCGAATTCCAGTTCGCGGCTTGCATTCTGGTTCATGCCGCGGTGGAAAATCTTGATGGCGACAGGGGTGTCATCAGCCGACAAGCCGGCATAGACCGCAGCAAACCCACCGGGGTCGCCGAGGGGTTTGGTTTCGTCGTAGCGCCACTCACCGCTGGCAAGCTTCAAGACCTTCATGGTCGACTGTGGGCTCATCTTCGATAGGTTGCAGTGAAATGAAAGCCAATTGGAGTTGCGCAGTACCAGCGTTGGAGTGCCGAGCAAGTTCGGAATCCACCATGAGTTGTTTCAAATCTATGGATGGGATGTCGAAGATTTTACGAGGGCTGCGAGCACTCCGTACCAGTACGCGCGGTTCTTCTGTCGGAAGGGCATGGTGCCTGCAACTCTCGGTCGCGTCGAATCTTGGTGCGACTGGGGCAGTAGGTAAGGCAGTTGAACGAGGGGGAGGGGGCAGCTTGTGCGTACCGATCTCAAGGCGCCTTGTTGCGGCAACATCCGTGGCTTGCGCAGGGCGGCGGCCTTTTTATTGTCTCTGGCAAGCTTATTTCTCTCGGTCGGCCGTGTCGGGGCTGCAGTTGCCTCGAGTGTGATGGGCGGGCGCCTTCTTCGTGCTCTTTGGATGCGTTGTTCAATGTGACAACGCGGAGGGGAAACGAGGTTTGGCGTGTCCGCGATCAGATGGATCGACATGGATCCATATCCGCTCAAAATGCCTACATGATGCCTACACGGTGAGCTGATAGAAAAAGGCATGCAGCCAAAAAAGCCGCAACCCTTTGTTTTAATTGGCCTGCCCAGAGGGATTCGAACCCCCGACCGTCGGCTTAGAAGGCCGATGCTCTATCCAACTGAGCTATGGGCAGATATGCAGATGTGCAGGGCCGCCCAGGCATACCAAAAACGTGCGGCCTCCGGTGCCTGGGAGGCCGCGATTCTAACAGATGGGATGTTGCGCCGCGCTAATGCTGGGGCGGGATTTCCGGCGGTAGCTCCCCGGGTGGCAGTTCGATTGGAGGCGTTTGTGGTTCGGGGTCGTGCACCGGGTCGTGGGCCGGTTCATCGGGCGGCGGCATTTCCGGCGGCGGGTGCGGGGGCTGTTCGGGCGGCTGCGGTGGCGTGATGTGGGCGCGCTTGGTCAGATCGGGCGAAGCGGGCATGGGCTGCCTCCATACATGGGTCGAATTCGGGGTTTGCCCTAATCGAGCCCGCAAGCGTCGTTCCTGCGCATCATCCGAAAGGTCATATACCCAAAATGCGTACCCCCCAATTGGGGGGATTTTTGGTACATTTCGTGGCGTCGGGTAGTGCCACACAACAATAACGTTCCATTCGAAATTCCGCGCAATGACGCGGAACACCGTGCCTACGCATGCCAAACGGGCGTGACGAAGCCTTTTCGGTTCCGACCAGACGGGAGGGAGTCTTGTTTGGGCAGCCATGGAGCGATCCATGGGGCTGCTGCGTTTTGCCATGGCTGCAGGGGGCCGGGCGATGCGCTAGCCATGGGGCAGGGAGGAAATCAGAATGAGCACACGTCACGCACGACGCCCGGCAGGGTCGTCACGCACCTCTTACATCCGTAGCGCCCAGAGCGGGCGCATCGGCGATCGTTCCAACGCCGGCGATCATCGCCTGCCGCCCAGCGGCGTGCCGCGCATGCTGCTGTGGCTGCTGGCCGCGACGGTCCTCTTCGCGGTGGCGAATTACACGCTGAAGCTGTTCGGCTGACGCAAGGCCGGCTCGCCGCTTTACAGCACCTTCCCCGGATTCATCAGGCCGCGCGGGTCCAGCGCCTGCTTGATCGCGCGCATCGCCGCCAGTTCAACCGGGCTCTTGTAGCGCGCGTTGTCTTCGCGCTTGAGCTGGCCGATGCCGTGTTCGGCTGAGATCGAGCCGCCGTGCGCATGCACGCTGTCGTGCACGATGCGGTTGACGCCGTCCTGGTTGGCGAGGAACGCGTCGTGCGCATGGCCTTCCGGCGGCGACACGTTGTAGTGCAGGTTGCCATCGCCAAGGTGGCCGAACGTCACCATGCGGATGTCGGGGTAGGCGGCGGCCAGCGCGCGGTCGGTGACGTCAATGAAGTCGGCAATGCGCGAGATGGGCACGGCGATATCGTGCTTGATGTTCTTGCCTTCATCGGCCTGGGCCAACGGAATATGTTCGCGCAGGCTCCAGAAGTCGCGCGACTGGGCCACCGATTCCGCTACCGCCGCATCGTCGATCACGCCCCGCGCGAGCGCTTCCTCCATGAGCGTTTCGAACAGCCTGCGCGCGTGTTCTTCGCTTTCCAGATCGGACAATTCCAGCAGCACGTATTGGGGATATGCCTGCGTGAACGGCACGCGCAACTGCGGGTAATGCTTGCGCACCAGTTCCAGGCAAAACGCCGACATCAGCTCGAAGCCCGTCAGCAGCGTCCTGCGTGGCCTTGCGCCAGCGATAGAAACTCAAGCGCCTGACGCGGCGATTGCAGCGCCGCCAGTGCCGTCACCTTGGCGCGCGGTTGCGGAAACAGCTTCAGCATCGCGCCGGTGATGATGCCGAGCGTGCCTTCCGCGCCGATCAGCAGGTCACGCAGGTCGTAGCCGGTGTTGTCCTTGCGCAGGCCGCGCAGGCCGTTCCACAGTTCGCCGTTGGGCAGGACCGCTTCGATGCCCAGGCAAAGCTCGCGCGCATTGCCGTAGCGCAGGACGGCGGTGCCGCCGGCGTTGGTGGCAAGGTTGCCGCCGATCGTGCAACTGCCCTCCGCAGCGAGGCTCAGCGGGAAGAGGCGGTCGGCATCGGCGGCGGCCTGCTGCACGTTGGCAAGGATGCAGCCGGCATCCACGGTGATGGTGTTGTTGATCGGATCGACGGCGCGCACGCGCTGCATGCGCTGCAACGAGATCACCACCGCGCTGCCTTCCATGTCGGGCGTGGCGCCGCCGCACAAGCCGGTGTTGCCGCCTTGCGGAACCATCGGCACGCCATGTTCGCCGCACAGGCGCACGAGCGCAGCCACCTCGTCAGCGCTGGCGGGGCGCAATACTGCGCGTGCACGGCCCGAGAAACGCTTGCGCCAATCGGTGAGGTAAGGCGCCTGGTCTTCCGGTGCGGTCAGGACGTGCGTTGCACCGATGGCATCAACGCAGGCTTGCAAGAAGGCATCGTGAGTCATGGCGGGTCAGGTGCTCTGGCTGGCGCGGGCTTTGGCCGCACGCTTGAATGGACGCAGGTAGAAGATGGTCGCCGAGAAAAACACCACGCTGAGCACCACCTCGCCCCATGCGAGCGAGCGCGAGAGCCCAACGTCCGATGTTGCTCGCACGATGCCTTCGGTAAAGAACAGCAGGATGAACATCGACGCCCATTGCATCGTGTAGCGATTCCTGCGGAGCACGCCGGGCAGCGGCCACGCCAGCAGCAGCGCCTTGAGCGCCAGCCACGAGCCTCCCGGGCGCACGGGCGCGAGCCACAGCTCCCACGCGGCACACAGAATGATCAATGCGACGAGGCTGGCTGCACTGAGCAGCGCCAGCGCCCGCGATCCGGTGACGGCGTTGTTGGCGGAAGTCATGCGGCGAGCTTGAGAGCAGTCTGCGCCAGCCGCCGGCCCATGGCTGTGGCGAGCGTGCGTTCGTGTGCAGTCAGCGGTGCGGTATCGCCGCGGTGCGCCACGTGCGACGGCCCGTATGGCGTGCCGCCGGCGTCGGTCGAAAGCAGTTCGCTGTGCTGATACGGCAGGCCAAGGACGACCATGCCGTGGTGCAGCAACGGCAGCATCATCGAAAGCAGGGTGGTTTCCTGCCCGCCGTGCATGCTGCCCGTGGAGGTGAACACACATGCCGGCTTGCCGACCAGCGCGCCCGCTAGCCATTGCGGCGTGGTGCCATCCAGGAAGTACTTGAGCGGTGCGGCCATGTTGCCAAAGCGCGTCGGCGAGCCCAGCGCCAGGCCCACGCATTCTTCAAGGTCGCGCACCTCCACGTAGGGCGGTCCACCGTCGGGCACGTCGGGCTGCGTGGCTTCGCAGACGGTGGAGACGGCCGGCACGGTGCGCACCCGCGCCTGGGCGCCGTCGACACTTTCAATGCCTTGCGCAATGGCTTCGGCCAATGCGCGTGTGCTGCCGTGACGGCTGTAGTACAAGACCAGGATATCTTTCATAACAAAGCGTGGAGAGCGTCGCGGTATTATAGTTGCGCCCCCCAACCCCGCGTCCCGCCTCATTTTTCATGCTTTTTGACACCCGTGCGCTTCGCAAATGGAATGCCGCCAAGCTGCGTGCGCTGGCGCGTTACGCCTTGCGCCGCGCCGGTGAAGACCGCCTGCCACAAGTGGCCGGCAGCCTGACCTTCACGACGGTGCTGTCGCTAGTCCCGATCCTGACGGTGGCGTTTGCGCTGTTCACGGCCTTCCCGATGTTCAAGAGCTTCCGGGCGGACATCGAAGGCTACATGTTCAGCAACCTCGTGCCGGGCAGCATCAGCCGGCCGATCCTGACGTATCTGAACCAGTTTTCCAGTAACGCCAAGGGGCTGACGGCCGCAGGCCTGATCGGCCTCGTCGTGACGTCGGTGATGACAATGCTCACCGTCGAAAACGCATTGAACGCGATCTGGCGCGTGCGTCATCGTCGGCCGCTGGCACAGCGCGTTCTGGTGTTCTGGGCGCTGATGACGTTTGCGCCGGTGCTGATTGGCGCGAGCCTGTCGGTCAGTTCGTACCTCGTGTCGATCTCGGCGGGCTATGTGCACAAGCTGCCGTTCGGCCTCGGCGTGATCGTGAGCTTGATCCCGATTCTGCTCTCGGCGATTGCGTTTGCGATGCTTTACGTGTTCGTGCCGAATACCAACGTGGAGCGGCGCGATGCGTTCATTGCCGGCCTGATTGCTGCGGGCGCATTTGAAATCGCCAAGCGCGTCTTTGGCGCTTACGTCGCGCATATCCCTACCTACACGGCCGTCTACGGCGCGTTCGCCACGCTGCCGATCTTCCTGACGTGGATCTACGTGAGCTGGCTGGTGACCCTGCTTGGCGCGACCATCGCTTCGACGCTGCCGATCATCCGCCAAGGCTATTGGCAGCGACGCACATTTCCGGGCAGCGAGTTCTTTGATGCGCTCGGTGTCCTGTTGCTGCTGTATCGCGCACGCGAACAGGCGCCGCGTACGGTGGCCGAACGCGATATCGGCCGGCGCCTGCAATTGGAAGCCGATTACCTCGTCGACCTGCTGACCAAGCTGAAGGCGCTGCACCTGATCGGCAAGCTGCAGCAGGATCGCGGTGAGGCTCACTGGGCGTTGCTGTGCGATGCGCACACGACCACGCTGCGGCCGCTCTATGAAAAGCTGGTGCTGAATCTGCCGCGCTTGCCGCGCACCGCGCTGGCTCGCCATCTGGGTGACACGCACGCGCTGGTCAGCCAGTTGCAGAATCCCGCGCTCGAGGCCACGCTCGAGAGCATTTTCACCACGGGCGAACGCGGCGTAGCTGCAGCCGCGCAGGCGGCTGCGGCACTGGCGCCGGCTTCTGCAATGCCCGCCGCTGCCAACGCCAGCGCCTGATGTTTCAGAACGGGATCTTGCCCGTCCAGATGTCGCGGTACATCACCCAGTCGCCCATCAGGCTGTAGAAGGGGTGGCGGAAGGTGGCGGGCCGGTTCTTCTCGAACCCGAAGTGCCCGACCCACGCGAACGCGTAACCGCTCACGGCCGCCCCCAGCAACCACCACAGGTTGCCCGTGAAGACCAGCAGGAACAGGCATGCCAGCGCCACCGTCGAGCCGGCAAAATGCAGGCGTCGGCAGGTGCGGTCCTGGTGCTCGCTCAGGTAGTACGGATAGAACTCGGCGAAGCTGCTGAAGTGGCGGGTGTCGGTGGTGGCCATGATGCGTCTCCGGGAGGCGACTTATGCGGCGACCGGGTCTCGTTCGCGCGCAAACGCAATCAGCGCGTCGAGTGTGCCGTCGGGGCATTCTCCCATGATCGCGTGCCCGCCCGGCAGGCCCACGACCCGGCTGCCGGCCAGTCCTGCCGCGACCTGACGGCCGGCTTTCGCTGGGGTCATCTGGTCTTTCTCACCGACGATCACGAGTGACGGGCACTTCACGGCGGCCATGGCTTCGGCGCCGCGCGCATAGGCGTTGCAGGCGGCAAAGTCTGTGTGGAAGACGGGTGCGTCGGTACCGCGCGCGACACGCTCCATCAACCGCTGGCTGCCACCGTGCATCCAGAAGCCCGGGCCCGGCGATGACGGCTTGTTCGCCAGACTGGAATGCGACCAGGCATTCACCATGTCGATGGCGGCCGGTGTGTTGTTGAGCGCGGCATCGAGCAGCGCATCCGACACCTTCATCGGCCAGGCCGTCGCGACCAGCGCGATGCGGCGAACGCGATTCGCGTACCTCGACGCGCACTCCAGCGCAATCAGCGAACCCATGCTGTGCCCGACCACAATCACCGGCTGCGTGACGCCCGCTGTGTGCACCAGCGCCATCACCCAGTCGGCCATGGCCTCCACCGTCTGCAGCGGGGCGCCGGCGCTGCGGCCGTGCCCGGGCAAATCGACCGCCAGCACGCTGAAACCGTGGTGCGCAAACCAGCGCGTCTGCAGGCCCCAGACGGAGTGGTCATTCTGCGCGCCATGCACAAATACGACGCAGGGCAATTCGGCGTTGAACGGCTTGCCGCCGGTGTAGGCGTAGGCGCGCTCGCCTTGTACGGTCCATTCCATCAGCGGGCTCCCGTTGCGTTAGCGGCTTTGCCGGGCGCGGCGGACATCGCGCGCTCGGCGGCTTTCAGGCCGCGTTTGAGATCGTCGATCAGGTCGTCGGCGTCTTCCAGGCCGATGGAAAGGCGGATCGTGCCTTCGCTGATGCCGGCTGCAGCCAGCGCGTCGGCGTCCATACGGAAGTGCGTCGTCGATGCGGGGTGGATGACCAGCGAGCGTGCATCCCCCACGTTGGCAAGGTGGGAGAACAGGCCGAGCGATTCGATGAACTGTTGGCCGGCACGCCGGTCGCCGCGCAGATCAAAGCTGAACACCGCACCGCAGCCGCGCGGCAGCAGGCGCTTGGCCAAGGCGTGATCGGGGTGCGATTCCAGCTCCGGATAGGCGACCGACGCCACCATCGGGTGGCTTGCCAGGAAGGCGACGACGCGGCGGGCGTTGTCCACGTGCCGCGCCATGCGCAGCGGCAGGGTCTCGATGCCTTGCAGCAGTTGCCACGCAGCCATCGGGTTCATGCAGGCCCCAAAGTCGCGCAGGCCTTCGCGGCGCGCGCGCAGCAGGAAGGCGCGACGGTGCTTTCCTCGGCAAACACCATGTCGTGGAAACCGGCGTACGGCTCGGTCAGCTCGGGGTGCTTGCCGGCGGCGAAGTAGTCGAACGTGCCGCCGTCGACCAGCACGCCGCCGATGGTTGTGCCGTGCCCGCCCAGGAACTTGGTGGCCGAGTGATAGACGAGATCTGCGCCGTGCGCGAGGCTGCAGCAGCCAAGGCGTGGTGAAGGTCGAATCGACCAGCAGCGGCACGCCTGCGTCATGCGCAATCGATGCAATGGTCGGAATGTCCAGCACATCTAGCCCCGGGTTGCCGAGCGTCTCGCCAAACAGCAGCCGGGTGTTCGGGCGGATGGCAGCGCGCCAGCCATCGATGTCGCCGGGCTTGACGAAGGTCGTCTCGATACCGAAGCGGCGCAGCGTGTAGTGCAGCAAGTTGTGCGAGCCGCCATACAGCGCCGAAGACGCAACGATATGTGAGCCTGCACCCATCAGCGTGACGATGGCCAGATGCAGCGCCGCCTGCCCCGAAGCGGTGGCGATGGCGCCTACGCCGTTTTCCAGCGCCGCCATGCGCTCCTCGAACACGGCAACGGTCGGGTTGGAGATGCGCGAGTAGACGTGGCCCGCGCGTTCCATATTGAACAATGACGCCGCATGTTCGCTGTCGCGGAACACAAACGACGTGCTCAGGTGAATGGGCGTGGCGCGCGCGCCGGTGGCCGGGTCGGGCGCGGCGCCGGCATGCAGGGCCAGCGTGTCGAAGCGGGCTTTGGACATGGATTCAGGCACCCGGAAAGGGCGCGGGAACAGGTTTGGACCGGGCATGCTAGCACTGCTGCCTGTTGCAGCGCATTCCGGGCAAACGCCGAGCCGGCGCGGTTTCTGACAGGTTTTCTGCGCTGCATGCTTGTCGAAGCGATCCGGTTTGGGCTAGGATCGAAGCACAACCATAACCACAACCCGCGCGCGGTCGCTCCCCCGGCAGACCGGCACCCCGAACTCTGGGAGACGCAATATGAAAGTCAGCGACATCCTCCACGTGAAGGGCAACACGCTCTACACCGTGGCGCCTGAAACGAAGCTCCAGGTGGCCGTGCAGACGATGGCGGAAAAAGACATCGGCTCGCTCGTGGTCATGGAGTACGGTGAGCTGGTCGGCATGCTGACCTTCCGGGAAATCATCAAGGTCGTCGCCAAGAACCACGGTTCGGTGGGCGACGGCACCACCATCCGAAAGGTGATGGACGATCATCCCGTCACCTGCACGCCCGAAACCGAAGTCAACGAAGTGCGGCGCATCATGCTGGAGCACCATGTGCGCTACCTGCCGGTGCTGGACAGCCGCACGCTGATGGGCGTGATTTCCTTCTACGACGTGGCCAAGGCCGTGCTGGAAGACCAAAGTTTCGAAAACAAGATGCTCAAGGCGTACATTCGCGACTGGCCCGAAGAAAAGGCCAACGAAGACTGATCTGCGCGATCTCCTTACCGCACTCCTGAAACCCGCCCGCCGTTGCGAGCGGGTTTTTTGTTGAACCCCGAAACCGCCTGCCGATGAGCCAATCGAGCCAGTTTTCCCTGCTGAAGCAGCGTCGCTTTGCACCGTTCTTCTGGACCCAGTTTCTGGGCGCGATGAACGACAACGTCTTTAAGGTGGCGTTTTCGTCGTTGGTCACCTACCACGCTGCGTTGTTCGGCAATGCGGACCCGGCTTCAGCGGCATTCCTGATTTCTGCGATCTTCATCGCGCCGTTTGTGCTGCTGTCGGCCACCAGCGGGCAGATTGCCGACCGCATGGACAAGGCGCGGCTGATCCGTCTGGTGAAGACGTTGGAAATCGCCATCATGGCGATCGGCTGTGCGGGTTTCGCGCTGCGCCATGTTGAACTGCTGTACCTGTGCACGTTCTTGATGGGCGTGCACTCGACGCTGTTCGGGCCCGTGAAGTACGCCTATCTGCCGCAGCACCTGCAGTCGGCGGAGCTGGTCGGTGGTAACGGGCTGGTGGAAATGGGCACCTTCGTCGCCATCCTGATCGGCACCATTGGCGGCGGCGAACTGGCCAATTACACCCGCAACGGCGAGCTGATCGGCCCGCTGTTCACCGGTATTGCGTGCATTGTCATTGCCGTGGCCGGGTGGCTGACCGCGCGCGGTGTGCCCGTCTCGCCGGCGTCGCAGCCGGACCTGCGCATCAACTGGAACCCCATTTCCGAGACCTGGCGGAACTTGAAGCTGGCGAGCAATCAGCGCGCGGTCTTCCTGAGCCTGCTGGGTATCTCGTGGCTGTGGTTTGTGGGGGCGACGTTCCTGACGTCGTTCTTTGCCTTCGCGCGCAACGTGCTTGGCGGCGATCAGAATGTCGTGACGCTGCTGCTGGCCGTGTTTTCGGTCGGCATCGGCTTGGGCTCGGTGCTCTGCGAAAAGCTCTCGGGCCGCACGGTGGAGATCGGCCTGGTGCCGTTTGGCTCGATCGGCATGACGGTGTTTGCGGTCGACCTGTACTTTGCTTCGCATGTCGAGGCATTGGTCGCGCACGACGTGCTGACCGGTATCTCGGGCTTTCTGCAAAACCACCGCCATTGGCGCGTGCTGGCCGATCTGTTCCTGCTGGCGATGTTCGGCGGCTTCTACAGCGTGCCGTTGTATGCGTTGATCCAGAGCCGCTGCGAGCCGACGCACCGCGCGCGGATCATTGCCGCCAACAACATCCTGAACGCGCTGTTCATGATTGCTTCTGCCGTGCTGGCGATGGTGCTCACGCGTGCCGGGTTCACGATCCCGCAGCTGTTTCTGGTCACCGGCATCCTCAACGCCGTGGTGGCGATCTACATCTACACGCTGGTGCCGGAATTCCTGATCCGGTTCGTGATGTGGCTGCTGATCCATACCGTTTACCGCGTGAAAGTGGAGGGCTCGGAGCAGATTCCCGATGAAGGCCCATGCCTGCTGGTCTGCAACCACGTCAGCTTTGTCGATGCCGTGGTGGTCGGTGCGTTCGTGCGCCGCCCCGTGCGTTTTGTGATGGATCACCGCATCTTCAAGGTGCCGCTGCTCTCGTGGTTCTTCCGCACGGTCAAGGCGATTCCGATTGCGCCGATGCATGAAGATCCGGAGATGCTCAAGCGCGCCTACGACACGATTGCCGCGGCGCTGACGGAAGGCGAGGTCGTCTGCATCTTCCCCGAAGGCAAGATCACTGCCACGGGCGAGATGAACCCGTTCAAGGACGGCATGCGTCGCATCATCGAACGCACGCCCGTACCGGTGGTGCCGATGGCGCTGCGTGGCCTCTGGGGCAGCTTTTTCTCGCGCAAGGGCGGGGCGGCGATGTCGCGCCCGTTCCGTCGCGGCTTCCTCAACAAGCTGGAGCTGTGCATTGGCACGCCTGTGCCGGCGCATGCCGTGTCGCCGGAAACGATGCAGGCCGCCGTGCTGGCGCTGCGCGGCGAGCGGCTCTAGCGCGTGGCGGGCCTCCGGACTTCGATACACTGCCGGTCGGCCCGCAATCGGCCTTCATGCATTTTCTGACCTCCAACTCTCCCGTTACCTGCCATGAAACACGTTTCCCCGCTGCTGTGTGCTTCGTTGCTTGCCCTGGCTGCCGTTAGCGCGCAAGCCGCATCGCCGGCTTCGAGACGCTGCCCTCCGGTGTGATCGTCCAGACGCTGACCAAGGGCACCGGCCCGTCGCCCAAGGCCAGCGACACGGTCAAGGTGCACTACCGCGGCACACTGACTGACGGCAAGGAATTCGACAGCTCCTACAAGCGCGGCCAGCCGATTTCGTTTCCGCTCAATCGCGTGATTCCGTGCTGGACCGAAGGCGTACAAAAGATGCAGGTGGGCGGCAAGGCCAAGCTGACCTGCCCGGCGGCCACCGCTTACGGCGAGCGCGGCGTTCCGGGCACCATTCCGCCCAATTCGACGCTGAACTTCGAGGTCGAGCTGCTGGGTATCGGCGGCTGACCAAAGGACCGATAGATCGGCCTTACAATAGCGTTTTCCTGATGTTTCGCGCCGCGGCCGTCGCGGCGCCTTCCTGAGCACGATCATGTCTGGCAATACCCTGGGCCTGCTGTTTTCCGTCACCACCTTCGGCGAGTCGCATGGCCCGGCCATTGGCGCTGTCATCGACGGCTGCCCGCCCGGCATGACGCTGTCGGCAGAAGACATTCAGCCCGATCTGGACCGCCGCAAGCCCGGCACCTCGCGCCACGTTACGCAGCGCAAGGAGGAGGACCTCGTCGAGATCCTCTCCGGCGTGTACGAAGGCAAGACGACGGGCACCCCGATCTGCCTGCTGATCCGCAATACCGACCAGCGCAGCAAGGATTACAGCAACATCGCCGAGACCTTCCGTCCCGGCCACGCCGATTACACCTACTGGCACAAATACGGCATCCGCGATCCGCGCGGCGGCGGCCGTTCTTCCGCACGCTTGACGGCGCCGACGGTGGCTGCAGGCGCCGTCGCCAAGAAGTGGCTGCGCGAGAAGTTCGGCGTTGAAATCCACGGCTTCATGTCGCAACTCGGCGATATCCACATCCCGTTCATGGACTGGAACGAAGTGCCGAACAACCCGTTCTTCGCGCCGAATGCCGAGATCGTTCCCGAGCTGGAAACCTACATGGATGCACTGCGCAAGGACGGCGATTCCGTCGGCGCGCGCATTGAAGTGGTGGCCACGGGCGTGCCCGTCGGTTGGGGGAGCCGCTGTTCGACCGCCTGGACGCCGACATCGCCCACGCCATGATGGGCCTGAATGCGGTGAAGGGCGTTGAGATCGGCGCAGGCTTCCACGCGGTCAGCCAGCGCGGCTCCGAGCATGGCGACGAACTGACGCCGGAGGGCTTCGTCGGCAACAACGCGGGCGGCATCCTGGGCGGGATTTCGACGGGCCAGGACATCTCGGTGTCGCTGGCGATCAAGCCGACGTCGAGCATCCGTACGCCGCGCCGTTCGATCGACAAGGCGGGTGATCCGGCGGTGGTAGAAACGTTCGGACGCCATGACCCGTGCGTCGGCATTCGTGCTACGCCGATCGCCGAGGCGCTGCTGGCACTCGTGCTGATTGACCATGCGCTGCGCCATCGTGCGCAATGCGGCGACGTGTCGGTCGAGACGCCGGCGATTTCGGCAAAAGCTCCCTGAATCGATTCGCTCAGGCAACAAAAAAGACGGCTTGAAGCCGTCTTTTTTGTTGGGCGGTCGCCCGCTGCTTACATGCCGACGTAGTTCGGTCCGCCACCGCCTTCCGGCGTGACCCACACGATGTTCTGCGTCGGGTCCTTGATGTCGCAGGTCTTGCAGTGCACGCAGTTCTGCGCGTTGATCTGCAGGCGCTCGGTGCCTTCGTCGTTCTTGACGAATTCGTACACGCCTGCGGGGCAGTAGCGCTGCTCGGGGCCGGCAAACTGGGCCAGGTTGATGCGCGTCGGAACGGTCGGATCCTTCAGCGTCAGGTGCGCCGGCTGATTCTCTTCGTGGTTCGTGTTCGAAATGAACACCGACGACAGGCGGTCGAACGTGATCTTGCCGTCCGGCTTCGGATACTCGATCTTCGGGCATTCCGATGCCGGCTTGAGCGACTGGTTGTCCGACTTCGTGCCGTGCAGCGTCCAGGGCGGGTTGCTCACGCCAATCTTGGGCAGCAGCCACTGTTCGATGCCGGTCATGATCTTGCCCAGCGTCGGGCTCTTCTTGAACCACAGCTTGAAATTGCGCGACTGGTCCAGCTCTTCCTTCAGCCAGCTCTGTTCGAAGGCGGCGGGGTAGGCGGACAGCTCGTCAGAGGAACGGCCGGCCGTCACGGCTTCGAACACGGCTTCACCGCACATCATGCCGCTCTTGATGGCCGCGTGGCTGCCCTTGATGCGCGCCGCGTTCAGGTAGCCAGCATCGCAACCGACCAGTGCACCACCCGGGAACACCGTTTTCGGCAGCGCTTGCGGCGTGCCGTTGTTGATGGCGCGCGCGCCGTAGCCGATGCGCTTGCCGCCTTCGATGTGCGCGCGGATGGCCGGGTGAGCCTTCCAGCGCTGCATCTCTTCGAAGGGCTCATCCACGGGTTCTTGTAGTCCAGCCCGATCACGAAGCCGAGCGTGACCTTGTTGTCTTCCAGGTGATACAGGAAGCCGCCGCCGAAGGTGTCGTCTTCCATCGGCCAGCCAGCGGTGTGCACCACGAGGCCTGGCTTGGCCTTGGCCGGGTCGATTTCCCAGAGTTCCTTGATGCCGATGGCGAAGGTCTGCGGGTCTTTGCCGGCGTTGAGCTTGAATTTCTCCAGCATTGGCGGCCCAGATGGCCGCGCGCGCCTTCCGCGAAGATGGTGTACTTGCCGAGGAGCTCCATGCCGAGTTGGAAGTTCTCGGTGGGCTCGCCGTCCTTGCCGATGCCCATGTTGCCGGTGGCAACGCCGCGCACGGCGCCCTTGTCGTCATACAGCACTTCGGCTGCGGCAAAGCCCGGGAAAATTTCCACGCCCAGCGCCTCGGCCTGCGTGGCCATCCACTTCACCACGTTCGACAGCGAGACCACGTAGCAGCCGTCATTGTGGAAGTTGCGCGGCACGAGCCAGTCGGGCGTACGCTTGCCGGTCTCGCTCAGGAAAAGCACGTCGTCGCCCGTGACCGCCTGGTTGAGCGGGGCGCCGTCGGCTTTCCAGTTGGGAAGGAGTTCGTTGATGGCGCGTGGGTCCATCACCGCGCCCGACAGAATGTGGGCACCGGGCTCGGAACCCTTTTCCAGCACGACGACGGACACGTCCTTGCCCGTCTCGGCAGCCAGTTGCTTGATACGAATCGCTGTCGCCAGGCCGGCGGGGCCGCCGCCGACGATCACGACGTCATACTCCATGGACTCGCGGGCCGTATTGTTCGAGGAGCTGCTGCTGGTTCATAAGTGTCTCTTCGCTGCTTTGGGGACAGTTAGGGGCGTTTGCTTATTGGTATGACGGATTGCTGCATTAGAATTTTCCGCATTGTCCGGGACGCGCCCGGATGCGGCAAGGGAAATTTCTGAACGATCGTTCGATTTTTTGCTAAGCTGCGCCGAAATCACATGCCGATGTTGCTCCCGAGCAGCGCGGTACATGCCAAACCAACACACGGGGATCACGCATCATGGGTTTGTCGATCAATCTGGAAGGCAAGGTCGCGCTGATCACGGGCGCGTCGAGCGGCCTGGGCGCCCGTTTCGCCCACACGCTGGCGGCCGCCGGCGCGAAGGTCGTGCTGGCCTCGCGCCGTGTCGAGCGTCTGAAGGAACTGCGCGCCGACATCGAATCGAAGGGCGGCAGCGCCCACGTCGTCCGGCTGGATGTGACCGACCCGGACAGCATCCGGTCGGCCATCGCCCACGCTGAAACCGAAGCGGGCACCATCGACATTCTGGTCAACAATTCGGGAGTCTCGACCACGCAGCGCATGGTGGACGTGACGCCCGATGATTTCGATTTCGTGTTCGATACCAACACGCGTGGCGCCTTCTTCGTTGCGCAGGAAACCGCCAAGCGCATGATTGCGCGGGCCAAGGGCGCGGAGAAGAACGGCTCGCCGCTGCCGCAATCGCGCATCATCAACATCGCGTCGGTGGCGGGACTGAAGGTGCTGTCGCAGATTGGCGTGTATTGCATGAGCAAGGCGGCCGTGGTGCACATGACCAAGGCCATGGCGCTGGAGTGGGGCCGTTACGGCATCAATACGAACGCGATCTGCCCGGGCTATATCGATACCGAAATCAATCATCATCACTGGGAAACCGAACCCGGTCAGAAGCTTGTGCAGATGCTGCCGCGCAAGCGTGTCGGCAAGCCGGAAGACCTTGATGGGCTGATTCTGCTGCTGGCGTCGGATCAGTCCGATTTCATCAATGGCGCGGTCATCAACGCCGACGACGGCATGGTGTAACGCTTCAGCAGCCTTAATGCCCCATCAGCCGCTGAACAAGTTCGAGCGAGGTGTTGGCGGCGTACTTCTTCATCAGCCGCGCGCGGTAGATTTCGACCGTGCGCGGGCTGATCTCCAGCTGCTTGCCGATCTGTTTGCTCGTCTTGCCCTCGACCAGCTGGGCGGCGATGTCGCGTTCGCGCGGTGTGAGCGCTGCCGTGACGGGGCGATGCGCTGACAGGTCTTCGAACGTCCAGATACCTTCGCCGAGCGGTTTCGCGCGATCCAGTGCCCGGCCCGTGACGTGGCACCAGAACAGTTCGCCATTGGCGCGCTTCATGATGCGTTCGTCGGAGTAACTGCCGCGTGCGTTCATGACGGGAATGATGCGTGCGCCGGTGCGCTCGTATTCATCGTGCGTCGGATAGAGCAGTTCAAACGATTGCCCGATCATGGTGGTGCGCGCGTGGCCGAAGATGCGAGCGGCTTCGTCGTTGACGTCGAGCATCACCCGCTCGCGGGACATCACCATGCCGACAGGGGCAAGCTGGAATGCAGTCTGATAGTCGAGGGCGGGCATATGTATTCGTACGTATTGCTGCGTCGCGCGACGCTTGCGTATTCTCGGCAGATTGTATCGTTACTATTTTCCGGCGCTGCATCGCACAAACCCCAACTGTGTGATCGGTCAAAACCCTGCCGGATTTGTTGGACCACCAAGGAAGGAGCACGCATGAACAAAATCTTCGCCAGCGCCAGCGGGCGCTTGCGGGCGTCGTCAAGGACGGCCAGACCATCGCCGTAGGCGGCTTCGGCCTGTGCGGCATTCCGGAAGCGCTGATTGCCGCGCTGCGCGATTCGGGCGTCAAGAATCTCACCTGCATTTCCAACAACGCCGGCGTCGACGGTTTCGGCCTGGGCCTGCTGCTGGAAACGCGCCAAATCAAAAAGATGATTTCGTCCTACGTGGGCGAAAACAAGGAGTTCGAGCGCCAGTATCTGGCCGGTGAACTCGAGTTGGAATTCACGCCGCAAGGCACGCTGGCCGAAAAGCTGCGCGCTGGCGGCGCCGGCATCCCGGCGTTCTTCACCAAGACGGGCGTCGGCACGCTCGTCGCCGAAGGCAAGGAACTGCGCGAGTTTGACGGCGAGACGTATGTCATGGAGCGCTCGCTGGTGCCCGATGTGGCGCTGGTGAAGGCGCAGGTGGCCGACAAGTCCGGCAACCTGCGTTTCAACCTGACCGCGCGCAACTTCAACCCGGCTGCGGCCACCGCCGGCAAGATCTGCATTGTCGAGGTCGAAGAGATCGTTGAAGTGGGCGAGCTTGCGCCGGACGACATCCATCTGCCCGGCATCTATGTGCACCGCATCGTGCTGAATGCCACGCCCGAGAAGCGCATCGAAAAGCGCACCATCCGAGCAGCCAACTAAGGAGACCGACATGGCCTGGACACAAGACCAAATGGCGGCGCGCGCTGCCCAGGAGTTGCAAGACGGTTTCTACGTCAACCTTGGCATCGGCATCCCGACGCTGGTTGCCAACCATACCGGCGACAAGGAAGTCTGGCTGCAAAGCGAAAACGGCATGCTCGGCATCGGCCCGTTCCCCACGGAAGACGAAGTCGACGCTGACCTGATCAACGCAGGCAAGCAGACCGTGACCACGCTGCCCGGCAGCGCCATCTTCGGCAGCGACCAGAGCTTTGCGATGATTCGCGGCGGCAAGATCAACCTCTCGATTCTCGGCGCGATGCAGGTGAGCGAGACGGGCGACCTCGCCAACTGGATGATCCCCGGCAAGATGGTCAAGGGCATGGGCGGCGCGATGGACCTCGTGGCCGGCGTCAAGCGCGTGATCGTGCTGATGGAGCACACCGCCAAGAAGAAGGACGGCACCGAAGACCTGAAGATCCTGCCCAAGTGCACATTGCCGCTGACGGGCGTGGGTGTGGTGGATCGCATCATTACGGACCTTGGCGTGATCGACGTGACCGAGCAGGGCCTGAAGCTGATTGAAACGGCGCCGGGCGTTTCCCGCGAAGAGGTCCAGGCCAAGACTGGCGTCAACCTGCTGTAATCGTCGACATCCGGAGACACGCATGCTGCAAGGAAAAACCGCCCTCGTCACGGGCTCGACCAGCGGGATCGGTCTGGGTATTGCCTGCTCGCTGGCCGCGCAGGGCGCCAACATCATCATGAACGGCTTTGGCGACGTGGAAGCGCCCAAGGCGCAGATCGCGGCCGCAGGCAAGAATGCCATCCGCATCGGATACCACGGCGCCGACATGAGCAAGCCGGCCGAGATCGAAGCGATGTTCGCCTATGCCGACGCAGAATTCGGCGGCGTGGACATCCTCGTCAACAACGCCGGCATCCAGCACGTGGCCAACGTGGAGGATTTCCCGCCCGAGCGCTGGGACGCCATCATCGCCATCAACCTGACCTCGGCTTTCCACACGACGCGGCTTGCCGTGCCGGGCATGAAGCGCAAGAACTGGGGTCGCATCATCAACATCGCTTCCGCGCATGGGCTGGTGGCGTCGGCGCAGAAATCGGCGTACGTGGCAGCCAAGCACGGTATCGTCGGCTTCACCAAATCGGTGGCGCTGGAGACGGCGCAGACGGGCATCACGTCCAACGCGATCTGCCCGGGCTGGGTGCTGACGCCGCTGGTGCAGAAACAGATCGATGCGCGTGCCGAGAAGGACGGCCTGTCCGCGCTCGACGCCAAGAAGGATCTGCTGATGGAAAAGCAGCCCTCGGGCGAGTTCGTCACGCCCGACCAGTTGGGGGCGCTGGCGGTGTTCCTGTGCAGCGATGCGGCTGAGCAGGTGCGTGGCGTGGCCTGGAACATGGATGGCGGCTGGGTCGCGCAGTAAGCTGAGTTGCCTTTCGGAAAAGCCTCGCTCCGGCGAGGCTTTTTTTTGGACCGCCGCGGATGTCTGCTGCGCCGCCGCATGCCTGCGGGGCCGCGTACAATCAGGCTTCGCTGTCTCCGTCATTCACGTGTAGGAGTTGTTCATGCCAGTTTCGCCGCGCCTTGCCTTCGTGCAGTGCCTGAGTCCGTCCGGCTTGCACCGGATGGCGTATCACGAGTGGGGCGACTCGCAGAATCCGCGCGTGCTCGTTTGCGTGCATGGCCTCTCGCGCACCGGGCGTGATTTCGACGTGCTGGCGCAGGCGCTGTGCAACGACTATCGCGTCATCTGCCCCGATGTGGTGGGCCGCGGGCGCTCCGATTGGCTGGCCGACCCGAAGGGCTATGTGCTGCCGCAGTACGCGTCCGACATGGTGACGTTGCTCGCGCGCCTGAACGCCGAGTCCGTCGACTGGTTCGGTACCTCGATGGGTGGCCTGATCGGCATTGGCCTGGCAGGCTTGCCGAAATCGCCGATCCGCAAGCTGCTGCTCAACGATGTGGGCCCGCGCGTGACGGAATCGTCGTTGACGCGCATCGGCGCCTACCTCGGGTTGAACGTCCGCTTCAAGACGTTCGATGAAGGACTGGCGTACCTCAAGACGATCAGCGCTTCGTTCGGCCCGCACACGCCGGAGCAATGGCGTGAGTTGAATACCGCGATCCTGAAGCCGCAGGGCGGCGAGTGGATCCTCCATTACGATCCGCGCCTGGCCGAGCCCTTCAAGAACACCACGCCCGAAATGATCGCTGCCGGCGAGGCAGGCTCTGGAAGCTGTTCGAGGCGATTCCCGGCGAAGTGCTGGTGGTGCGCGGCGCGCATTCCGATTTGCTGACGCGCGAGACTGTCGAAGCCATGATGCAGCGCGGCCAGCATGTGAACACGGTGGAAATTCCCGACGTGGGCCACGCGCCGACCTTCATCCAGCCGGATCAGGTGGCGATTGCCCGCAAGTTCTTCCTCGGTCAATGACCGTTTGTCCGACCCATTCGATTTGCAAGATGAGCACTGAACTGAAGCGTTACAACGTCGAACATCGCTATTCCGATGCGGCCGTCTACAACGGCGTCGTCTACGTGGCCGGCCAGGTGCCCGAGACCACGCTGGACGCCGGCATTGCCGAGCAGACGGCGGAAGTGCTCGCCATCATTGATCGCGTGCTGGCAGCCAACGATAGCGACAAGACGCGCATCCTGATGTGCCAGATCTTCCTCAAAGACATCAGCGAGATTGGCGAGATGAACAAGGTGTGGGACCAGTGGGTCGCCGCCGATTCCAAGAACTCGCCGCCGCGCGCCACCGTTGAGGCCGCGCTGGCCAATCCGAAGTACCGCATCGAAATCGTCGTGACGGCCGCACAGAAAAGCTGAGCCCGTCGCCCAACAGGCGAGACGTAAGCAGGACGCATCATGGAGAACAAGACCGAACGGCCGGCCGAAGGGCCGGATCGACGGCAGAGCAGGTCGCTCGGGCGATCGAATACCTCGCGGCGAATGCCGCCGACAGCGTCACGCTGACCGGCGAGCCGCTGGAGTCGCGCGCGCGGCACGATCGCCATCCTTGAAGGGCTGCGTGTCGATACGCCGTCGTTGCAGGCCGCCGCGCTGTTTCTGTTGCCGACCCTGGCAATGGACAACGAAAAGGCGCTCGAGCCCGCGTTCGGGGCCGAGGTCGTCAAGCTCGTGCACGATGTGCGGCAACTGCTGCGCATTGGCGCCATTGCTGGCCTCGTCAGTCCGACCGACGCCGGCATCACGCGCAAGAACGAAGCCGAAGCACGCCGCGCGCAAGTCGAGGCGTTGCGCAAGATGTTGCTCGCGTTCGCGCAGGACATTCGCGTGGTGCTGATCCGGTTGGCGTCGCGGTTGCAGTCGCTGCGCTGGCTGGCGCAGACGAAGCGCTCGGCGCCGGAGGGCATGGCGCGCGAGACGCTGGATATCTACGCGCCGCTCGCAAACCGCCTGGGCATCTGGCAGCTGAAGTGGGAGCTTGAAGACCTCGGCTTCCGCTTTGAGGACCCCGATACCTACAAGCGCATCGCCCGCCTGCTGGACGAAAAGCGCATCGAGCGCGAGAAGTTTATCGGCCAGGCCATCGAGCAACTCCAAAAGACGTTGCACGATGCCGGCATTCAGGCTGAGGTCAGCGGGCGGCCCAAGCACATCTACAGCATCTGGAAGAAGATGCGCGGCAAGGAACTCGACTTTGCCGATCTGTACGACGTGCGCGCCTTCCGTGTCATCGTCGATGACATCAAGGATTGCTACACGGTGCTCGGTTTCGTGCACCACATGTGGCAGCCGATCCCAAAGGAATTCGACGACTACATCTCGCGTCCGAAGGCCAATGGCTACATGTCGCTGCACACGGTGGTGATCGGCGACGACGGCCGCGCGCTCGAAGTGCAGATCCGCACGCGTGAGATGCACCATTTTGCCGAGTACGGCGTGGCGGCGCACTGGCGCTACAAAGAGGCCGGCAGCAAAGGCTACGCCGGGCAGTTCTCCGCCAGCGAACGCTACGACGAGAAGATCGCCTGGCTGCGCCAATTGCTCGCCTGGAAAGATGACGCCGAGCACACCGTCGCGCACGAGGATTCCCCGTGGGAGCAACTCAAGCACACGGAGCTGGATGACCACATCTACGTGCTGACGCCGCAGGCGCGCGTGATCGCGTTGCCGCAAGGCGCGACGCCCGTCGACTTCGCTTATTACCTGCACAGCGATCTGGGCCACCGCTGCCGCGGCGCGCGTCGACGGCACGATGGTGCCGCTGAACACGCCGCTCAAGAACGGCCAGACGGTCGAGATCGTCACCGTCAAGCAGGGCGGCCCGTCGCGCGATTGGCTGAACACCGAGCTGCACTATCTTGTCAGCCCGCGCGCCCGTACGAAGGTGCGCGCCTGGTTCAACGCGATGGAGCTGGAAGAGACGCTCGCCCAGGGGCGCGCGCTCATCGACAAGACGCTGCAGCGCGAAGGCAAGACCGCCGTCAACCTGGAAGAGCTGGCCGCCAAGCTCGGCTACAAGACGCCGGACGATCTCTACGCTGTCGTCGCCAAGGACGAGCTGAGCCTGCGCCGTATCGAGGCGGTCTTGCGCTCGGATGGGGCGCCGCCGCCGGCACCCGTCGACGACGAAGCCGCCATCACCAAGAAAAGCCGCGCCACCAGCGTGGCCCGTGGCGCCAAGAGCGGCGTGTTGGTGGTGGGCGTCGATTCGCTCCTCACGCAGATGTCACGTTGCTGCAAGCCTGCGCCGCCGGACCCCATCGTCGGCTTTGTCACGCGTGGCCGCGGTGTCTCGATCCACCGTCAGAGTTGCGCAACGTTCCAGCAATTGGCCGCCCGCGCGCCGGGCCGTGTGATCCAGACGGAATGGGGCCAACGCAGCGATTCGGTCTATCCGATCGACATCCAGGTCGAAGCGCTGGACCGGCAGGGCTTGTTGCGCGACATCTCGGAAATCCTCTCGCGCGAGAAGATCAACGTGACCGGCGTGCGCACGCTGTCGAGCAAAGGCGTCGCGAAAATGCAGTTCACTGCGGAGGTGTCAGAAGCGACGCAACTGCAGCGCGCGCTGACTTTGATCGAAGAAGTGCAAGGGGTATTGACAGCCCGAAGGAAGTGACGGTATAGTCTTGTTCTTCGGCAGGCTCGTAGCTCAGCTGGTTAGAGCACCACCTTGACATGGTGGGGGTCGTTGGTTCGAGTCCAATCAGGCTACCAACGCATTTAGCAGGACGCGTCGGGTAGGGTGTCCAAGCCGTCATCCTCGTAATTCCCGGGTTTGTCCCGTACAACTGAACACAGGGCGAAATATGATTCAGGCACCGCGAACTACAACCGCTTCGGAGCGACGGTAGTCAAGGTGCGTTTTTCGCCCTTTGCGGTCTGCCCAAGCGGTGGATAGCGCAAATGAAAACGCGGCCTTGGCCGCGTTTTTTCGTCCGCAGTTTCGTGTCACGCGTGGCGATCAAGCTGAAAGCGCTTCGAAGCATTCGATTCGACAACCTGCTGCGCTGAACTTGGCGCGGCGCACGACAGAATAACGACCGCTGTGCATCGCTGAAACCTGAGATGCGCAACGGTGACTCCACAGGAGCAAGCATGATCGCAATCACGTTGCCGGATGGTTCCCGGCGAGTTTCCCGGCCCGGTGACGGTCGCAGAAGTGGCGCAAAGCATCGGTGCGGGCCTTGCCAAGGCAGCCCTGGCTGGCCGCGTGGACGGCCAGATGGTCGACACGAGCTACACGATCGATCGCGATGCGAAGCTCGCCATCATCACCGACAAGGATGCCGACGGCGTCGACGTGATCCGTCACTCTACGGCCCACTTGCTGGCCTACGCCGTCAAGGAGCTGTATCCGGACGCGCAGGTCACCATCGGTCCGGTCATCGAGAACGGTTTCTACTACGACTTCGCCTACAAGCGCCCCTTCACGCCCGAAGACCTCGTTGCCATCGAAAAGAAGATGACCGAGCTGGCCAAGAAGGACGAGAAGGTCACGCGTGAAGTCTGGAATCGCGATGAGGCCGTCAAGCTGTTCGAAGGCATGGGCGAGAAATACAAGGCGGAGATCATTGCCTCCATCCCGCAGGATCAGGAGATCGGCCTGTACCGCGAAGGCAACTTCGTTGACCTATGCCGCGGTCCGCACGTGCCATCCACGGGCAAACTGAAAGTCTTCAAGCTGATGAAGGTGGCGGGCGCGTATTGGCGCGGCGACCACAACAACGAGATGCTCCAGCGCATCTACGGCACGGCCTGGGCCAAGAAGGAAGACCAGGAAGCCTATCTGCACATGCTGGAAGAGGCCGAAAAGCGTGACCACCGCAAGCTCGGTCGCGAACTCGACCTGTTCCACATCGACGAGTACTCGCCCGGCACGGTGTTCTGGCACCCCAAGGGCTGGACGCTGTGGCAGGAAGTCGAGCAATACATGCGCCGCGTCTATCGCGAGAATGGCTACCAGGAAGTGAAGGGGCCGCAGATTCTCGACAAGACGCTGTGGGAGAAGACCGGCCACTGGGACAAGTACCGCGAGAACATGTTCATCACGGAATCGGAAAAGCGCGAATACGCGCTCAAGCCGATGAACTGCCCCGGCCACATCCTCATCTACAAGCAAGGCATCAAGAGCTACCGCGATCTGCCGCTTCGCTTCGGTGAGTTCGGTGCGTGCCACCGTAACGAGCCGTCGGGCGGCCTGCACGGCATCATGCGCGTGCGCGGCTTCACGCAGGACGACGGCCACATCTTCTGTACGGAAGACATGATCCAGGCCGAGGTGACGGCGTTCACGACGTTGCTGCAGAAGGTCTACAAGGATTTCGGCTTTACCGAGATTCTCTACAAGCTGTCGACGCGTCCGGACAAGCGCATCGGCACGGAAGAAAGTTGGGACCGCGCCGAGGCTGCGTTGGCCGAGGGCTTGCGTGCATCGGGTTGCGAGTTCGAGTACCTGCCGGGCGAGGGTGCCTTCTACGGTCCCAAGATCGAATATGTGCTTAAAGACGCACTTGGAAGACAATGGCAGTGTGGCACGATGCAGGTCGACCCGAACCTGCCGGAGCGCCTTGACGCAGAGTTTGTCGGTGAAGACGGCGCGCGCCATCGCCCGATCATGCTGCACCGAGCCATCGTTGGCAGTCTCGAGCGCTTTATCGGTATCTTGATCGAACAATATGCCGGAGCGCTGCCGACGTGGCTTTCCCCGGTGCAGGTTGCGGTGCTCAGCATCACCGATTCGCATGCCGAATACGCACAATCCGTTGTGCAATCCCTGCAAAAACAAGGATTTAGGGCGGTCGTCGATTTGCGGAATGAGAAGATTGGGTATAAAATCCGCGAGCATTCCGTGCAGAAGGTCCCATACCAGGTTGTGGTTGGCGACAAGGAACGGGATGAAAATCAGGTGGCCGTGCGTGCCCGTGGCAACGTCGATCTAGGCTCCATGCCGTTGTCGGCGTTCGTTGAGCGACTGCAGAACGATCTCGCCAACAAGTCATGAGCTGGGCACGGCCTGTTTTTTGATTCTTTGAGGACATCAACATCGCTACTGAGAAATCTCACCGCATCAACCGCGAGATCAGCGCACCGGAAATCCGGCTGACCGGGGTTGAGGAGAAGCGCTCGGCATCGTCAAGCTGTTTGACGCACTGCGTCTGGCAGAAGAAAAGACGTCGACTTGGTCGAGATCGCGCCGACTGCGCAGCCGCCCGTCTGCCGCCTGATGGACTATGGCAAGTTCAAGTATCAGGAGCAGAAGAAGGCCCACGAGGCCAAGCTCAAGCAGAAGGTCATCCAGGTGAAGGAAGTCAAGTTCCGCCCTGGCACCGACGACAACGACTATGGCGTCAAGCTGCGCAACGCGACGCGCTTCCTCGAGGATGGCGACCGGGTAAAGGTTACCTTGCGTTTCCGCGGCCGCGAAATGGCTCACCAGGAAATCGGCATGCGCGTGCTGGAGCGTATCAAGACTGACCTGGAGGAATTCGGTCAGGTTGAGCAGATGCCGAAGATGGAAGGCCGCCAGGCAGTGATGATGTTGGCGCCCAAGAAGAAAAAGTAATGCAGCGGCGGCCGGGCGATTCCGGCTGCGCTGAGCAGGTTCCAGACGGAAACGTCGGAAGACGCGGCAGGTGTCAAAGCCTGCCGCGATACAACAAGTGAGCCCGGGTCTTGCAAGTGTCGGCGCCAGCCGTCCACCTGGCTTCATGTCAAAAACGGAGTTGTTCCATGCCGAAGATGAAGACGAAGAAAAGCGCTTCCAAGCGTTTTACTGCCCGTCCTGGTGGCACGATCAAACGTGGCCAAGCCTTCAAGCGTCACATCCTGACCAAGAAGACCACCAAGAACAAGCGTCACCTGCGCGGTACCGAGGGCGTCCATGAGACGAACCTGAAGTCCGTTCGCGCAATGATGCCGTACGCCTAACCCTAACTAACTACGAAAGGAGCATTTCATGCCTCGAGTAAAACGTGGGGTCACAGCGCGGGCCCGTCATAAGAAGGTTATCAGCGCAGCCAAGGGTTACCGCGGCCGCCGCAATAACGTCTATCGCATCGCCAAGCAGGCGGTCATGCGTGCTGGTCAGTACGCCTACCGCGATCGTCGCAACAAGAAGCGTGTGTTCCGCGCGCTCTGGATTGCACGTATCAACGCTGGCGCACGCGAGCATGGTCTGACCTACAGCAAGTTCATGAACGGCCTGAAGAAGGCGTCCATCGAGCTGGACCGCAAGGTGCTGTCGGACATGGCCATTCACGACAAGGTGGCTTTTGCTGCCATCGTGAACCGGTGAAAGCCAACGTCGCCTGAATTGGATTGGCCGGGCAGGCTGCTGGAATTGCCCAGTGACTTTGCCGGCTGATCACCCTGACGGGGCTCTCACCGAGCCCCGTTTTTTATTCCGCGCATTTCGCGGACCCGAATCACCCGAATTTTTCGCTCGCCTTCCCATGTCACTGGATCTGGATCAAGTCGTCGTCGATGCCCAAAACGCGTTTGCCTCCGTGGAGGACAACGCCTCGCTGAAAACGAGAAGGCGCGCTTTCTCGGTAAGTCCGGCGTGCTGACCGACTTGCTCAAAGGCTTGGGTAAAACTCGATCCTGAGACACGCAAGTCCGAAGGCGCGCGCATCAACCAAGCCAAGAGCCGTGTTGAGGAGGCGCTGAACGCCCGCCGCCAGGCGCTGGCCGATGCGCTGATGAACGCACGCCTTGCAGCCGAGGCGATCGACGTAACGCTGCCCGGCCGCGATGTGGCCGAAGGCAGCCTGCACCCAGTGATGAACACCTGGGAGCGCGTCGCCAAGATCTTCGGTTCGATCGGTTTCGATGTGGCCGACGGTCCTGAAATCGAATCCGACTGGATGAACTTCACGGCGCTGAACAACCCGGACAACCACCCGGCGCGCTCGATGCAGGACACGTTCTACATCGACGGTCGCGACAGCGAAGACAAGCTCCTGCTGCTGCGCACGCATACGAGCCCGATGCAGGTGCGCTATGCCCGCATGCACGTTGAGAAGTACAAGCATCTCGACCGCATTCCGCCGATCAAGGTCATCGCCCCGGGTCGCACGTACCGCGTCGACAGCGATGCAACGCACTCGCCGATGTTCCATCAGGTCGAAGGCCTCTGGATTGCGGACAACATCAGCTTTGCCGACCTGAAGGGCGTCTATACCGATTTCCTGCGCAACTTCTTCGAGCGCGACGACATCCAGGTGCGCTTCCGCCCGTCGTATTTCCCGTTCACCGAGCCGTCGGCCGAGATCGACATGGCATTCGGCAACGGTAAATGGCTGGAGATTTCCGGCTCCGGCCAGGTGCACCCGACCGTGGTGCGCAACATGGGCCTGGACCCCGAGCGCTACATCGGCTTCGCGTTCGGCTCCGGCCTGGAGCGCTTGACGATGCTGCGCTACGGCATCAACGACCTGCGCCTGTTCTTCGAGGGCGATGTGCGTTTCCTGCGCCAGTTCGCGTAAGCGGCCGAGCGCTCGCACTGGTACTTCATCGCCCCCGTTAATCGAATTCTCTTTCCTGTCGCGCCATGCAATTTCCGGAATCCTGGCTTCGCAGTTTCGTCAATCCGTCGATCACCACGGATGAGCTCTCCCATCGCCTGACGATGGCTGGCCTCGAGGTGGAAGAGGTCGACCCCGTCGCGCCGCCGTTCTCGCAGATCGTCGTCGGGCATGTGGTCGAGGTGAACAAACACCCGGACGCCGATCGTCTCAACGTGTGCAAGGTCGATGCGGGCACGGGCGAATTGCTGCAGATCGTCTGCGGCGCGCCGAACGTGTCGGTAGGCATCAAGGTGCCGTGCGCGCTGGTCGGCGCGGAGCTGCCGCCGGGCGAGGACGGCAAGCCGTTCAAGATCAAGATCGGCAAACTGCGTGGCGTGGAGAGCTACGGCATGCTGTGTTCGGCGCGCGAGCTGAAGCTGTCGGAAGACCACGGCGGTCTGCTGATCCTGCCGGAAGACACGCCGGTGGGCGAGGACATCCGCAAGGTGCTCGATCTGGACGACCAGATCTTCGTCATCAAGCTCACGCCTAACAAGGCCGACTGCCTGTCGATCCATGGCGTGGCGCGTGAAGTGTCCGCGCTGACGGGCGCGCCCATCACGGTGCCGTCGATGGCGCCCGTGGCGGTGACGCTGGCTGACAAGCTGCCGGTCAAGGTGCAGGCGCCGGACCTGTGCGGTCGTTTTCGGGCCGCATCATCCGCGGCGTGAATGCGCACGCGAAGACGCCGGCCTGGATGGTGTCGCGCATCGAGCGCGCGGGCATGCGCAGCGTGTCGGCGCTGGTCGATATCTCCAACTACGTGATGCTGGAGCTGGGCCGTCCGTCGCACGTGTTCGACCTGGACAAGATCCACGGCGGCCTGACGGTGCGCTGGGGCAAGGCTGGCGAACAACTGAAGCTGCTCAACGGCGACACCATCACTGTCGACGAAAAGGTCGGCGTGATCTCGGACGAGCAGGCCATTGAAAGCCTCGCCGGCATCATGGGTGGTGACAAGACGGCCGTCACGCTTGATACGCAGAACATCTACGTCGAAGCCGCATTCTGGTGGCCGGAAGCCATCCAGGGCCGCGCACGCCGCTACAACTTCTCGACCGATGCCGGCCATCGCTTCGAACGCGGCGTTGACTATGCGACGACCGTTGAACACATCGAGCGCATCAGTGCGCTGATCCTCGAAGTCTGCGGCGGCCAGGCCGGCCCGATCGACGATCAGATCGTCAACTTGCCCAAGCGCGAGCCGGTGCGCATGCGTGTTGCACGTGCGGCGCGTGTGCTTGGTATTCCGCTGTCGCACGATGTCGTGGCGGACGTGTTCAAGCGGCTCGGCCTGACGTTCAGCGTGGACGGCGATGTGTTCATCGTCGAGCCGCCGTCGTACCGCTTCGACCTGGAAATCGAGGAAGACCTGATCGAAGAGGTCGCCCGCATCTACGGTTTCGAGCAGATTCCGGCCAAGCCACCCGTGGCCGAGAGCGCGATGCGCCCGACTGACGAGGCGCGCCGCACGATGCACGATGTGCGTCATGCCGTGGCCGCACGCGACTACCACGAGGTCGTCAACTTCGCCTTTGTCGAGACCGAATGGGAAGCCGATTTTGCCGGCAACACCAACCCGATTCCGCTGCTGAATCCGATTGCCAGCCAGTACTCGGTGATGCGCAGCACGCTCATCGGCGGTTTGCTCGATAAGGTGCGCTACAACGTGAACCGCAAGGCTTCGCGCGTGCGCATGTTCGAAGTGGGGCGTGTGTTCCACCGCGATGCGAGCGTCGCCGACGGCGGTCTGTCGATCGCCGGCTACGCCCAGCCGATGATGGCTGGCGGCATTGCCTATGGTCCGTCGAAGGAAGAGCAGTGGGGCGTGCAGACTCGTCCGGTCGATTTCTTCGATGTGAAGGGCGATGTCGAATCGCTGCTGTGGCCGCTGCAGGCGCGTTTCGAACGCGCTGAGCATCCTGCGCTGCATCCGGGCCGGTCCGCGCGCGTGGTGCTGAATGGCCGTGCCGTCGGCTGGATTGGTGAGCTGCATCCGCGTTGGCTGCAGAAGTACGATTTGCCGACTGCGCCGGTGGTGTGGGAGGTGGAGCTTGACGCAATCACGGCCGTCGGTTTGCCGAAGTACCGCGAAGTCCCTCGCGTGCCTGCAGTGACGCGCGACATTGCGCTGGTCGTGCGCCAAGACGTGGCGGTGCAGGACCTTGTCGATACCTTCGAAAAGACGGCTGTTGGCACGCCTTGGCAGCGCTATCTGCAAGGCGTTGTGCTGTTCGATGAGTTCCGTCCGAAGGCCGCCACGGCTGCCATTGGGGCGCAGGAGAAAAGCCTTGCCTTCAGAATTACGTTGCAAGATACTGACAGCACCCTTCAGGACGACATTGTCGAGGCCGCCACACAGCAACTGATTCGAGCGGCCGGCGATGCATTCGGCGCGCGCCTGCGCGCCTGACGTTTCAGACGTCCGCACTGCGCTAGAGACAGCTCGAACGAACCTCCGCATTCGGATCGAATACGCTAAGCGAATCCTATGAACGATCAACACGCGCCAGCGTTGGCGGCATCCTTGGGCGACTCGCTCGGTTCTTCTGCAGCAGCTCTGGGCGACGCACGTGACGTGCGCGCTCAGGACGTGCCGACGCTCACCAAGGCCGAGCTTGCCGAGATGCTGTTCGAGCAGGTGGGCCTGAACAAGCGTGAGTCGAAGGACATGGTCGAAGCGTTCTTCGACGTGATTCGCGAGGCGCTCGAGCAGGGTGACAGCGTCAAGCTGTCCGGCTTTGGCAACTTTCAGTTGCGCGACAAGCCGCAGCGCCCCGGCCGAAATCCGAAGACGGGCGAGATCATCCCCATCACCGCGCGTCGCGTCGTTACGTTCCACGCGAGCCAGAAACTCAAGGCGCTCGTGGAAGAACGCGTCGAGCCGCTGCCGGTCGACGTCGCTTAATTCTGCTGCGTGATTTCATTCAGCCGTCCGTTCAATCCGTCTCTTTCGCCAGCCCTGTAGTTCAGCCCTGTATGGCCGCCGATAAACACACGGAGCGGGTCAACCTGCCGCCGATTCCAGCCAAACGCTACTTCACCATTGGTGAGGTGAGCGATCTGTGCGCCGTCAAGCCGCACGTGCTGCGCTATTGGGAGCAGGAGTTCACGCAGCTCAAGCCGGTCAAGCGACGCGGCAATCGGCGCTACTACCAGCATCATGAAGTGCTGCTGATCCGGCGTATTCGCGAGCTGCTGTACGAGCAGGGTTTCACGATCAATGGCGCGCGGAATCGGTTGGATGAGTTGCGGCATGGCGCAAGTGCTGCGTCGCAAGTCGAAGCTGATGAGCAGCCGGAGATGGAAGTTGCGGCCCCGATGGCAGCTGCCGTGACCGGTTCGGTGGATGTGCAGGGCTTGCGGCGCGCGCTGTCCGCTGTGTTGGAAGTCCTGCGTACCGACAAGCCGTAATTGCAGGCAACAAGCGCGCAGACGGCGAGCAAAAGAAACGAAAAAGCCCGCGTAACGTGATCCGTTACGCGGGCTTTTGTTTGGTTAAGACGGGTTGGCCGGCGAGCTTGCCGGCGGCGCTGCAGGGCGCGCCATCGGCGCGGTTGCCGTCGGGTTGTTCGGCGGCATGCTGGGTTCGTACTGGCGCCGTTCCATTGTTTCTCCGTCGAGTGAACGGCGACCTGAGCCACTACGCCCTACACCCCCGCCTCAACCAAATCCGAAATCTGCACCGACGCCCGCGCAAAGTCAGTCAGCGCGCGGGCGCGCTTGTGCCGATAGCTGCCGGCGGAGACGGCGACGGGCTCTTTGACGTCATCGTGCTCCAGGACAGGAGCATGCCGGTGTAGCGGTCTGCTTGGTAGATGTGTTTGTTGAGCAGTTGCATCGCCGAAATTCCGCGACCCGATAGTTAAAACGGCTCAATGGCGTGGCGGCTTTCCGGGGCTATGTTCAGTGAGATGGATTAGCCTCAAGACGTCGGTTCGATCCCCTTCAGTGCTTGCTCTGTGCAGTTTCGCCGTGACCCCGTCCGCCGACAGCGAGCCAAGGGAGATGCGTGGATGACGCCTAGACAACAGTACTGCGCTTATGCGGCAGCATTCCTGTCCTTGATCGGGGCCGAGGGTGCCTTCTCGCCCACGTGGTAGAGCCGAGGAATGCGCTTACTACGAGAGCTCGCAGGGAGGGCAGTATGGACGCGCAAGCTCAAGTTCAAAAGCCACAAGCTGTTCGAACGGCAGTGAATCTGCTGTGGACATCCCTTGCGGTCTGCGCGGTGAAAGTCCTACTGGATTTTTCGTACATTTCCATCGTGGCTCCGGTCGATTTCACTATCGTCGTTCTCGCTTTCACGTTCGCCGTAATGGCAATGCTTATCTTCAAAATCTCGTCGGGAAGCAATTGGGCTCGCATTGCATTGCTTGTCTTGCTCGGGGCCGGCACGCTGTTGCTACCAGAAACTGTGCAAGGTGAAGTCTTAAGGCTGCCCCTGCTTGCTGCGCTCTCAGTAGTTCAAGCAGGACTCCAAGTCTATGCACTGTTTCTACTCTTCTCGAAGCTAGGCAAAGGTTGGTTTCGCAGCCTTGAATCAGCTTAAGTGAGCCGCTGTCGCGGCATGACGGGCAAAGACATCGTGAGCTTGAACGACCCTCCACATACCCTCGCCACGGTTTCGATTTCCGTGCTTCTAGCGCTCGCGCTTCAATCTTGCGCTGTGCTCGAACACAGAACGCTAGAGGAGCAACTTGCCGGGGCATGGACGTATGTGTCAGTTGACACCGTTCGCCCCGATGGCAGTCGTGCACCTATGTACGGGCCCAATCCCCAAGGGCTTGTCGTCTTTGATGGTCATGGTCACTACGCACTGGTGAACTCGCGCGCCGACCTGCCGAAGTACGAATCCAACGATCGCATGAAGGGCAGTGCGGAAGAGTATCGAGCCGTGGCCCAAGGCTCAATCGCTCACTTCGGCAGGTACGTCGTGAACGAAGCGGACAAAACCATCACCTTCCGCATAGAGGCGAGCACATTCCCAAACTGGAATGGGGTCGAGCAGCGCAGGCCGTTTGCCCTGTCGGGAGATGAGTTGCGATGGACGACTCCAGCAGCATCCGCCGGCGGCTCGGGAGAGATTGTGCTGAAGCGAGCTAGATGAGTTTGGCGACCGCCACACGGATGCGTACGGGCGCCCAATGGGGGAACGACCAAAGCCGGATACGTCCTCGCTTGGCGACCTGCATCGTTTCAGCCTCGCGCAATAGCCTACACACCCGCCTCAATCAAATCCGAAATTTGTTGCGATGCTTGCGTTCTGTCGCTGCGCGACGGACCGGACGCGCCGTTTCGTGTTGGAGCGGATCTTCACGGTCCAGCAATAAAACAGATCGCACCAAGGGCGGCGGAGCCGGCTGGACTGTTTTGATTTCCGGCCAGCTGTAATTCAGATCCCATTCGTACCGTAGCGCTTAGCGGTGCAATCACCGCGCTCGATGAATGACGCCTTGGGCTGGCTGGAGTCATCCCTGGTTCGGGCGCTTCGTCAAGCGTCGATGTGCTTCGGCGATGCGAATGGTTGTCGTTGCCCAATTCACAGCGTCATCACGGGCCCTAATAGCGTCCGGCCCAGTTCGGTGAGGTCGTAATCGACTCGCGGCGGGATGGTTGGATAGACGGTCCGGGTAACCAGTCCATCGCGCTCCATTCCGCGCAACGTCAGCGTCAGCATGCGCTGAGATACCGTCAATGCCGCGCTTCAGCTCGTTGAAGCGCAGCGTTCCATTGGCCAGCCAGGCAATGATGTAGAGGCTCCATTTGTCGCCGACGACACGATCCAGTATTTCGCGGGTGGCTCGACAGCCCCCCGTAGTGGGGGCCGGCAGTTCTTCGGGCAAATCTGTGTGCCTCAGTGACATGGGTGTGCCTTCTTGTGGAAGGCAGGTTGGAACCTTACCCTCCTTTGTATGGATAGGTAACCAAGGTCTCAGTGGTTACCTAGTACCTATTTTATACCTTACGCCGGAGCCATCATGAGCAAGATCCTGCTGATCACATCCAGTCCGCGCGGGACTGAAAGCCTTTCCACCCGCTTCGCCTCGACTTCACGACCATGCCTTCGGATCGTCAGGGAGGAATGAAATGAAACTTGCCCTGTTCGGGGCCACCGGATCGACTGGACTGCACATCATCGAAGAAGCGTTGAAGCAGGGCTACGTCTTGTCGGTCTATACGCGCGATGCGAAGAAGCTCGCCGCGCTTGCCGGGAAAGTCGAAGTCGTTGTTGGTGATCTGCAAGACCGGGACGCCATTGCGAAATGCATTCAGGGCGCTGACGCCGTCATCAGTGCCTTGGGCCCTAATAGTTTCAAGGTGCAAGGCGATCGCCCGGTCATGCATGGCCTATCCAACATCATGACCGCGATGCGGCAATTGGCGCGTGCGGCGCCTTCTGCAAGTATCCACGGCAAGCTATCGCGCCCCCCAGGATGGCTTTGCCCTCAGTTCGCTTGCGGGAGTGCTCTTCTTCAAGGTGATGGTTCGCAAGGCTTACGACGACATCCGAGCAACGGGCGAACTGATCGCCAATTCGGACCTGGATTGGACGCTGGTGCGGATTCCATTCCTTAAAGACGGCCCGGCGAACGGAAGAATCGACGTGGGCTGGTATGGAAGAACCAAGCTCGGATCAAAACTCTCGAGGGTAATCTCGCGGAGTTCCTGGTTCAGCAGATCACTGACAAGAAATTCGTGCGGGCCGCACCTGGCATCGCGGATGGGTGAAGAGCGGCCTGCGGACAACGCTTCGGACAATCAAATGGCGAGCGGTGGGTGACAGCAAGAAGGTGCTGCCTGTCGGTGTGTGTAATACGGCCGCAGCTTGTCCTCAAGAATCGCGTCTGACGCATCGAGGCTGCGCGGCTCAGGGTTCAGCCACGCATCAATGTTCTCCGGCTTGATCGGCACCGGACAGCGGTCGTGCCCGGCCTCGGCAATCTCCAGCGGCGGATCGTCGGTGCCGTCTGGCTGGGCAACGTATTCATAGAACGCGTCGACCAGGACTAGGCCATGCGTATAGCCGTACTGGCCTTTCCAAAATCTGCACAGGTTGTTGCGGCGGGCGCAGTCGGTGCCGGGATATTTCTCGTCGTAGAACGCGGGCTTGCCGGAAGGGCGGCAGTGGTAGCGCATCGGTTTGACGACGCGCCGGCCGCTCTCCATGACATTCACGGGCGCGTACCCGCGACCCGGACGAGCGCGGTGCGGGTGTGGACTAGCGGATTTGCGGTAGGGGCGACGGATCAACGGACCCGAATATTGGACACTGTCAAATATTCGCCCCCCAACTGCGCTGCGCGGAGAAATAGAAAAGCCAGTGTAATCGCTTGATTACACTGGCTTTTGTTTGGTCGGGGCGAGAGGATTTGAACCTCCGACCACCTGCACCCCATGCAGGTACGCTACCAGGCTGCGCTACGCCCCGAAGCAGGAAAGTATAACAGAGGCATGGCGGCGATGACTAGTGGTTCGCTCGCGGTTCGATCAAGCGCCATGTGGGCGTGTTGTCCCCGGCTGCGGTAGAGAAATTCCTTGCGCTAGAGTGCGCTCTAGCGCCTGTAATCGGAGCGTTCACACTAGGAGACTCCCATGAACGCGCTCGAGAACAAGCAGATCCTGCAGGCCGCTTTTGCCGAACTGGCTGTCAGCAACGCGAAGCCTTTTGTTGAACTCATGGCGGACGATTTCTGCTGGGTGTGCACCGGTACGACGCTGTGGTCGCGGCGCTATGCAGGCAGGCAGACGGTGCTCGATGAGCTGTTCGCTCCGCTGCGCGCGAAGCTTGGGCGCATCACGACGGTTGCCAACCACTTCACAGCCGAGGGCGATACCGTGGTGGTGGAAGCGCAAGGTCGCAATATGACGCGCGATGGCATGTCCTATAACAATCAATACTGTTTTGTCATCCACATGCACGAGGGCAAGATGCAGCGAGCTGATCGAGTACTTCGACACCGACCTCGTCAACCGGGCGCTCGGCGATCCGGCCGACATCTCGGTCGAGTCCCATGGCTGAGCGCGATCCGGCTCGTTTGCTGATCGGTGCATTGGCCGAACGTACGGGCCGCAGCATTCACACGATTCGCTGGTACGAGGCGCAGGGTTTGATTCCTGGCGTTGCGCGTGATGCGACCGGCCGACGGGTCTACACCGAGCAGCATGTCAACTGGCTCGAATTGATGGAGCGGCTGCGCAACACGGGGATGTCCGTCGCACAGATGCGCGAATACACGGCCCTGGTGTGCGAGGGTCGCAGCACCTTGAGGGCTCGGCACACGCTGCTGGTTGCGCACCGTGCACAGGTGACGGAAACGATGGCCGAGTGGGCGCGCTCGCTCGCGCTGATCGACGGCAAGATCGATTTCTACGGCGAATGGCTCGCGACAGGAACGCGTCCGGCGCGCGAGCCCAGCTTCGCCGAAAGCGCTGCGACAACGCGCGCTCCTCGCAAGGCTAAGCGTTGACGATGTCGGAGCATCAACCCGTCGCCCGCCGATACCGTGCCAGCGTCATCGAGAGTGCTGCTTGAACGCCTTGCCGAACGCCGCCTCGGATTGATAGCCGACACGCGCGCCAATCTCGCCCGCGCTGAGCCGCGTATGAACCAACGCGTCGCAGGCGAGCGTCATGCGTACGCGCGTGAGAAAGTCCACACCGTCATGTCGGCACGCGCCTTGAAGTGTCGCGCGTAGGTGGCGCGTGACATGGCCGCCAGATCGGCGAGTGTGTCGATGGTCCATGCGCGTTCAGGCGCGCTGAGCATCGCTTGTACGGAAGTGCCGAGGCGCGCGTCTGACAGCAGCGTCAACGTGCCGGGGCTCGCGTTTTCTCGCTGGCCATAGACGCGCAGTGCCATCGTCAGCAACGCCTGGCTCAGCGACGTGACGATCGCCAGCGCGCCAGGTGCGCGCGTTTCGGCTTCGTCGCGCATCAGCCCAATGAGCGCCTGCAGCGCGGGATACGACGCGCTGTCACTCAATGACACGTGCAGCGGATCGGGCAGCGTACGGACCAACAACGTGGTCGAGCCGTGCTCGTGGACAAAGCGGCCGCAAAGCAAGTCGACGTCAGCCGCGCCCCGACCGGTTTTGCGAAGCGGAAGCATCCCGTCGTGCGATGTGCGCGGTTTCCGGACGGGGACGTCGGCCGCACCGGGGTCGTGAATCGTGTGGGCCTCGCCGCGCGGGAACAGGATGAAATCGCCTTGGCGCAGCGCGAGCGTGCGGCCGCCAGTGTCGACGAGGCATCTGCCCGAAAGCACCAGATGGAACAGTACCTGGCCATTCGGCTCCGGATCGTGCGGGATCGAGAACGGACCTTGGAACAGACAGCGCAAATCGAGGCTGGCCTGCGGGCGTGTGAGCTGAATGAATTGACTGAGCGCGTCCATTGAGACGATTTCGACAGAAATTGCGTTGGTCAAGTATTCAACGGATCACGCATCCAGACAATACTCTTTCCAACGGCGCCGGCATTGGGTCAGCGCCACACCACCGGAGCACATCATGCTGAACTGGGTCGAGTATCGGAAGGAATTGCTGGGTCGCATTGGCGAGATCGGTCGGATCACGCCGGATACGGTCAAGGGCTACAAGACGCTGTCGGCGGCCACGACAGGCAGCCTGGACGCGAAGACCCGCGAACTGATCGCGCTGGCCGTGGCGGTGACCGCGCGCTGCGATGGCTGTATCACCGTGCACACGGCCGAGGCCATCAAGCATGGCGCAACGCACGAGGAGATTGCCGACGCGCTGAGCGTGGCGATCTCGCTCAATGCCGGGGCGGCCTTGGTGTACTCGGCCCGTGTGATGGACGATGCAGGCCTACGAGACGACCTGACCGCGCCACCTACCGTGCGATCCGCAGACGGCACGTTGCCTGTCGGGTCCCGCCTGGAGCGAGCAGATGCAGGCCTTCGCCGTGGTGGATCGCATTCGGCAGACCCATCCACGGTTCGACACAGTAGAAGTCCGACGTGGCGTTTTCCGTCCACGTGGTGATGGCGTGCCAGGGCACCGGCGCGCCGTCGACTTCGAAACGAATGCGGCGGCCGAGCGGTGCTTCCGGGTGCGGCGGAATGACCAGCGTTGCAGCACCGGCGTCATCGAGCAGGTGATAGCGGTCTTGCAGCGCCGGGTCGTCGAGCTGATAGGTCCTGCGGCCTGGCTCGGGTCTGTCGAGACTGCCATCGGGCAGTTGGCGTGACAGCCGTGCCGTCGGCATCAACAGTTCGGTCGCGCCGCGCAATGCATGCGGCAGCGCCAGGTAGAAATGATGACCCGCGTAGAACGGCATCGGCGCATGCGCGTCGCCTTCGTCAAGATGCTTGACCGAGAAGGTCGCCTCCAGCCCGTCGTCAATCAGCCGGTACGTCACGCGAAACTCGAAGGCGAACGGATAGCCTTGACGCGTCTCGGGACTGTCGCGCAGCAGCAGGACGATGTGCGCCTCGCTCGCGTCTTCCACCTCGAACGGCATGTCGCGGGCGAAGCCGTGTTGCGGCAGGGCGTGAAGCTGCCCGCGCGCATCGCGCCAGCGACCGACTTCACCTTCGACGAAATGCCGGCCGATGAAGGGAAACAGCAGCGGATTGCCGCCGCGGACCTTCGCTGGATTGGACCAATCGGCCGGCTCCGGCCAAAAGAGAATGTCTTCGCCACGATGGCGCCAACGCACCAGTCGGCCGCCGGCTTCGGGCGCGAGCAGCAGCATGGAGCCATCAGCGTGAGGCTCGCCGATACGGATCAGTGTGCGGTCCTGGAAGCGGGCGGTGGGCAGGTCGTGCATGGGCTGGGGGGTGACTTGTTGGCATGGGAATCGCGTACTAGATTGTCAATGCGTTTTGCCTTGAGGAAACCATGTCCGTCAATTGCGTGCTGCCCGCACATACCGTTCCGCCACCCGACGAGCCTTCGCCGCCGGGAATTCCGCCCGATCTGCCTTCGCCCGATGAGCCGCCGCCGGTCGAGCCGCCGGAGCTGTCGGGGAAGTAATCTACTGTTACCAATCGTCACAGCTTTGCGTGAAGCGGTTCGTAAGATAAGCGCCAGTTCTCGCGCGACTGCGCGCTTCTACAACGACAATACGGGCCCAATCATGTCGATTCTTCCGCGTCTGACCCTGTGCGCTGTACTGGCGGCCTCCGTGGCCGGCTGTGTCGTGGCACCGCCGCAGCCCACGCGTACGGTGGTGGTGCGTGAGCCGGTGCCGGTCGCGGCGCCTGCGCCTGTGGACCCGCGCGCTTTCGATCAAGTGCAGGGCCGCCTCGCCGAAGAATTCCACCGTATCGACGTTCGCCAATCGCAGGGCTACATCGACCCGTACCGCGCGGATGGCCTGCGCGACCGCCTGCGCCGCATCCGCCAGGAAGCCAACGACATGGCCAGCCAGCATCGCGGCGGCTTGTCCGGAGACGAGCAGCGCGCCCTGAACGACGAACTCGGCGCCGTGGCGCACGATATCGGCCGCTAAGCCGCTTTCCCGATCCCTTCATTCGCCGATGTTGCGCCGCAATATCGGCGAAATGCATTGTTGCGCCGCGTTGCGTGCGCGGCCCGCGGAAGCTGATACGCTTGCGTTCCTCCTGAACGAGCAAGCCCGACGCCGATGCTGCCTCCCGCAGCCGGTTCTGGCCTTGTGCCGTGCGAAAGATCATCCACTGCGACTGCGATTGTTTCTACGCTGCCATCGAAATGCGCGACGATCCGCGCCTCGTTGGCAAGCCGCTGGCCGTCGGTGGCCGGCCGGAGCGGCGCGGCGTGGTCGCGACTTGCAATTACGAAGCGCGCAAGTTCGGCATCCATTCGGCGATGCCCATGGCGCAGGCCGTCAAGCGTTGCCCCGATTTGCTGATCGTGCCGCCGTCCATGGAGAAGTACCGCCAGGTTGCGCGTCAGATCTTCGCCATTTATCACAGCTACACGTCGCTGGTGGAACCGCTCTCGCTGGACGAGGCGTATCTGGACGTGACCGACAGCCCGATGCTCGCGGGCAGCGGCGCCCGCATCGCTGAAGACATCCGCCGCCGGGTGCGCGAAGAGATCGGCATTACCGTGTCGGCGGGTGTTGCGCCCAACAAGTTCATCGCCAAGATCGCCAGCGACTGGAACAAGCCCGATGGCCTGTTCGTCGTGCGGCCGGAGCAGGTCGACGCGTTTGTTGCCGAACTGCCCGTCGACCGCCTGTTCGGCGTGGGCAAGGTGACGGCGGCCAAGCTGCGTCGCCTCGGGGCGGAAACGTGCGGCGACCTGCGCGCCTGGGGCACCGACCGCTTGCAGCAGCATTTCGGCGTGTTCGGTTTCCGGCTGCACGACCTTTGCCGCGGCATTGACCACCGGCAGGTGCAGCCTTCGCAGATTCGCAAGTCGGTCAGCGTGGAAGAAACCTACGCCACCGATCTGCGCACGCTCGATGACTGCCAGCGCGAGCTGATCGTTCTCGTCGAGCAGCTTGCCGCCCGCGTCGAACGTGCTCGCGCCGGCAACATGATCCACAAGACCTACGTCAAGCTGCGTTTTGCCGATTTTCGCGGCACGACGGTGGAGTGCATCTCGCCGCAAGTGTCCTTGGCGGTGTTCACCAAGTTGCTTGCGCAGGGGTTTGAGCGCCGCGGCATTCCCGTGCGGTTGCTCGGCGTGGGCGTGCGGTTGTATGAGTCGGACGCGCATGCGCGGCAGCAGCCGCTGTTTGCCGAAGACCCAGTCGCCACCGGTGACGGCACCGCTTGGCGCGGCAATCGGTTGAGAATTGTCCTATTTTCCTGTCTGCATCCCGGCGATAGAAGGGCGGAATATCGCCTGCGGGTAAAATGCCCGCTTTTTGCATAATCCGCCGCCGCGCACCACACGTGCGCGACAGTGCATGCCGTCACATTCGGCCGCACGCAGACAGGAGACGCAGTAATGAGTTTGTTTCGTACCAAGAACGTGGATCACATGATCCGCACGGGCCACAGTGACACCGGCCTGAAGAAAGTCCTCGGACCCCTCGACCTGACCTTCCTGGGTGTCGGCGCCATCATCGGAACCGGCATCTTCGTGCTGACCGGCACCGGCGCGCTGACGGCCGGGCCGGCGCTTACGCTGTCCCCATCGTCGCAGCGCTCGCCTGCGGGTTTGCCGCGCTGTGCTACGCCGAATTCGCCTCGACCATTCCCGTGTCGGGCTCCATCTATACGTATGCCTACGCCACGATGGGCGAGCTGGTCGCCTGGATCATCGGCTGGGACCTGATGCTCGAATACGGCCTGGCCACATCCGCTGTTTCGGTGGGCTGGTCCGGCTATTTCCAGTCGCTGCTGTCCGGCTTCGGCCTGCATCTGCCGGTGGCGCTCACCGCTGCACCGGGCGCGATTCCGGGCGTGCAGACGCTGTTCAACCTGCCGGCGCTGGTGATCATGCTGCTGATCACGACGCTGCTCTCGTTCGGCATTCGTGAATCGGCGCGCGCCAACAACATCATGGTGGCGATCAAGGTGACGGTCGTGCTGCTGTTCATCTCCGTGGGTGTGCGCCATGTGCAGCCGGCCAACTGGCAGCCGTTCATGCCGTTCGGCATGGAAGGCGTGTTTGGCGCCGCCGCCATCGTGTTCTTCGCGTTCATCGGCTTCGATGCGGTGACGTCTGCGGCGGAAGAGGTGCGCAATCCCAAACGCGATTTGCCGATCGGCATCATCGGTTCGCTGGCGGTCTGCACGATTCTTTATGTGCTGGTGGCCGCCATCATGACGGGCATCGTCCCGTTCGCGAAGTTTGCGGGCGTGGATCACCCCGTGTCGCTGGCGTTGCAAGTGGCCGGTGAAAGCTGGGTGGCGGGCTTTGTC
>NZ_JAPNUG010000004.1:0-32447 GCF_036631435.1 Ralstonia sp. 1B3
CGAGGCTCCCGCGCCCGTCACTCCAGAATGCAATCAATAAAAAAACGCCTGCCCCTAAGGTCGAGAGAGAACGGAGGTAACACGGGGCAGGCGTGAGCCAAAATTTACCGCTGCATACGCGGAATTCAACACAACGTCTGAGGCACCGTGAGCCTCATCGTGCCGGCATCTTGATTCTGAGTGCTGGTCGGCATGCCGCCGCTGAGCGGATCAAAGGGCCCCATTTCCCATCACGGGCCTTTCGCATTCCCTTTGCGCGCTCCGCTCAAACTGGGCGACCGTCGTGGCACGCGAAGCTGTCAGCGGTGCGAGAGCGAGCACGCTAGGTACTTCCGACTTGGCAATCATCTTCTTCAATGAAATTAAGCCCCTCTGACTGAAACACCTGCCCAGCACATACGCTTTCTAGTCGGCGTTACTCCGGCACAAGGCTCCCTGCCTGTTGTTCGGTCTGATGCCGATCCGGCGGCGCCTTCGTCGCATAGCCCGGCCCAATCCTGAACCAGATGGAGTACATGGCTGGCAAGAACACCAGCGTCAGGATCGTCCCTGCGAACGTGCCGCCAATCAGGGTGTAAGCCAGTGCTCCCCAGAACACCGAATGGGTGAGCGGAATAAAGGCGAGGATGGCGGCCAAGGCGGTGAGGATCACCGGACGCGCTCGCTGCACCGTAGCCTCTACGACGGCCCTGAACGGGTCCAGCCCCTCATCCTTGTTGTGCTGGATCTGACCGATTAGGATCAGCGTGTTGCGCATCAAGATGCCTGACAGCGCAATCAGGCCGACCAGCGCGTTGATGCCGAACGGCTTGCCGAACAGGATCAGCGTCGGCACCACGCCGATCAGCCCGAGGGGACTGGTCAGGAAGACCATCACCATCGCCGGAATGGATCGCACTTGGAAGATGAGGATCAGCAGCGTCACGGCCAACATGATAGGGAACAGCGGCAGCATGGCCTTCGTCGCCTTGCCCGACTCTTCGATTGAACCGGCTTGCTCAATGCGGTATCCGCTCGGCAGCTTCTCGATGATGGGCTGAAGCTGCTTGCTGATGGCGGTCGACACATCGGGCGGTTGCAGACCGTCGGCAATATCGCCACGCACCGTGATGGTCGGCATGCGGTCGCGACGGCGCATGATGGGCTCCTCCATGCGCACCTCGATCTTGCCGATCTGCGAGAGGGGAATGCGCTGCCCATTGGCACCGGCCAGCGTGAAGTCTCCGACCTTGGCCGGGTCGAGCCGCACGTTGCCGGCCGAGCGCGCCGTCACCTGCACGGTGCGGATGTCTTCGCGCACTGCCGTCACCGGAACGCCGTTGAGCAGAAATTGAAGTTGCTGCGCGACGGCACTGGAAGTCAGGCCAACGGCTTGCAGACGGTCTTGCTGCAAGGTGAAATGCAGCGTGGGGACGCGCGTGCCCCAGTCCGTATTGACCGTGCGCATCATCGGGCTGGCGTCCATGACATGCTGCACATCAGCAGCGATACGCCGCAGCGTTTCCGCATCCGTGCCAGTGACGCGATAGGCAACGGGGAACGGCGAATATGGCCCGAACACAAGCTGCGTGACACGTACACGCGCCCCCGGGGCCAGACCATCTGCAACCGCCTGACGTAGCCGCTGCTTCAGCATGTCACGCTCTTCCTGGCTGTCGGTGCGGATCACGATCTTGGCGAACGAGGGGTCGGGCAGCTCCGGCCCCATTGCCAGATAGAAGCGCGGCGCGCCCTGGCCGATATAAGCCGTCACGATCTTGGCTTCCTTCTGCTTGGCGAGCCAGGCTTCGATCTTTGCGGTCGCCGCGTCGGTCTGGTTGATCGACGTGCCATAAGGCATCTGCACCTCGACCAGCACTTCTGGGCGATCCGAGATCGGGAAGAACTGCTTCTTAACCACCGCCATGCCCGCAATGGCCAAGGCGAAGAGGCCCACCACCGCGCCCGCGACTAGCCATTTGCGCGCAATCACGCGCCCGAGCAGCACTCGGAAGCGGTTGTAGCGCGGGGTGTCGTAAATCGCATCGTGGCCGCCTTCGACCTTCTTGAAATCGGGCAGCATCTTCACGCCCAGGTACGGCGTGAACACCACCGCGACCACCCAGGATGCAATCAGCGCAATGCCGACAATCCAGAACATGTTGCTGGTGTATTCACCCGCCGTGGATCGCGCAAAGCCGTTGGGCATGAAGCCGACGGCCGTGACCAGCGTGCCCGACAGCATGGGCGCGGCGGTGTGGCTCCACGCATAGGCCGAAGCGGCCACGCGGCTGTAGCCCTCTTCCATCTTCACCACCATCATTTCGATGGCGATGATCGCGTCGTCCACTAGCAGGCCCAGCGCCAGGATCAGCGACCCGAGGGTAATGCGATCGAAGTTCTTTCCTGTCGCGGCCATGACCACAAACACCACGGCGAGCGTCAGTGGCACGGCTGCGGCCACCACAAGGCCTGCGCGCCAGCCCATGCTGATAAAGCTCACCAGCATCACCACCAGTAGCGCAGCAAAGAACTTGAGCATGAACTCGTCGACTGCACCGGCGATGTTGACGGCTTGGTCCGTCACCTTAGTCAGACTCATGCCGAGCGGCATGTCCGCATTGATGGCGCCGACTTCCTTGTCGAGTGCCTTGCCCAGATCGAGCCCGTTCCATCCATCGCGCATGACGACGCCCAACAGCAACGCGGGCTGCCCGCCATTGCGCACCATGAATGTGGCGGGGTCTTCATAACCGCGCTTGACAGTGGCAATGTCCGAGAGCTTCAGCGTGCGGCCCTGCGAGACCACCGGCGTATCGCGAATCTTCTGCAGCTCGTCAAACGCGCCATCCAGGCGGATGAACACCTGCGGCCCTTTCGTTTCGACCGAGCCGGCGGCCGTCAGTGCATTCTGGCTGTTGAGCGCGGCAAACACGTCTTGCGGGCTCACGCCGAGCGTCGCCAGCCGGTCATGTGAGAACTCGACGTAGATGCGCTCGGACTGTTCGCCGATGATGTTCACCTTCTTCACGCCTGGCACGTGCAGCAGGCGCTGGCGCAGCGTCTCCGCATCGCGCGCGAGCGCACGTTGCGGCTCGCCCTGTGCCTTCAGTGCAAACAGGGCAAAGGTCACGTCCGAATATTCGTCATTGACGATGGGTCCGATCACGCCGGACGGCAGGTTGGCCACCTCGTCACCGACCTTCTTGCGCGCTTGATAGAACTCCTCCTGCACTTCCGATGGTGGCGTGCTATCGAGCAACGTTAGCGTAGTGAACGCGAGACCGGGCCGCGTGTACGTTTCCGTGCGATCGTACCAGCGCAGCTCCTGCATGCGCTTTTCGATCTTCTCAGCCACCTGGTCCTGCATTTCCTGCGCGGTGGCGCCCGGCACACAGTGACGATGTTCATCACCTTGACCGTAAACGCCGGGTCTTCCGCGCGGCCCAGTTTGAAGAACGAAATAAGCCCCGCCAGCGAGATGAGGCAGATGAGGAACAGCGTAACGGCACGCTCGCGCACCGCCAGGGCCGAGAGGTTGAAACGACCTTGGCTCACGGGCGCACCTCTGCAATTGCAGCAACTGCGGTAGCGGCCTGCTGACCTGCCACGCGCACTTGCTGTCCTTCGCGTAGCAGTTGTGCGCCGAGCGCGACTATGCGGTCTCCCTGCTTGACCTGGCCTGCAACGCGGGCGCCTTCATCGCTTAGGCGCAGGAGCGCGATGGACCGCCACGAGACCTTCGCTGGATCACCCTGGATGACCCACACGCCGGGGCCCTTGCCGGCGTCGAACACGGCACCGAGGGTACCTGCAAATCGGCCACTTGAAGATCGCCTTGCGCCGTCGCTGCCCGCTCGGGAATCCGAATCGTGACGGTCGCGCCCAACGGCGCGTTGGCCAGATCGCCGTCGAGCACATAGCGCGCTTCATACGTGCGGGTAAGCCGGTCCGCAGCATCCGATAGTTGCCGCAGCTTGGCGGGCGTGCCGTCGCCTTCCCTGCCGAACAACGTGGCCTGCGCGACCGAGCCGATTGCGGGACGCAACGTTTCCGGCAACTGGACCACTGCCTCACGGCGGCCAGCGTGAGCCAAGCGCACCACCGCCTGCCCGGCATTAACGACTTGGCCGGGCTCGGCCAACGTTTCCATGACCACGCCGTCACCGTCGGCAACGAGTTCTGCGTAACGGCTGGCGTTGCGGGCGACATCCGCCTGCGCTTCAGCGGCGCTCAATTGCGCTTTTGCCGCGTCCGCCGCCGCCTTAGCTTGGTCGTAAGAGGAAGCGGAAATCGCGCCAGTCCCGCGCAGATCGCGGTAGCGCGCTTCATCTTCCGCCGTCTGCTGCGCGCGTGCGCGGCGGCCGCTACGGCTTCTTGCTGCGCATGCGCGGCGAGCTTCAGATCGACCGGGTCGATGCGCATGAGGCTGCCCGCGCTTGACGGTCTGACCTGCATCCACCAACCGCTCCAGCACCTTGCCAGGCACGCGGAAGCCGAGGTCGCTCTGCACCCGGGCAGCCACGACACCCGTGAACGATCGGGATGCCGACGCAACGGGCTGAACGAATGCAACACGCACCAATGGGGCCTCGGTGCGCGGGTCGCCGGGAGCCTTTTCGCCGCAAGCGGTCAACGTCAGCGGCAATGCAAGAACAGCGGTAGAGGTGATAAAGCGACGCGAAAGCATGAAAGCCCCATCGACAGGATGATCTGGGCTTTCATTCTTGTTCAAGTGACTAATTTAGTCAATGGTCACATACAAAAATCTGAGCGTCAGGGAGAAAGGCTTCGGAGTACGAGGCTGGAAAGCAGCCCAGGCGCGACCTCCGTGTAGTCGAAGCTGTACTGCAAAAGCAACGGATTCATGAACGGACGCATGACCAGGTAGATGGCCGCCGTAGCCTCGTCTAACGGCGTCTTGCGCTCGAAGTCTCCGGTCTCGCGCCCCTCCTGCAGGACATTGCGCAGCAGTTGCTGGATGCGGCCCTCATAGGCGATCACCGACTGCCACCGCTCGGTCGCAGCCGAGGCAGCGATTTCGTAGAGCTTACGGTCGTGGGAAAACAGCCGAAGACTAGCCTCCGTCAAGGCTTTAAACATGCGGCGGAGCTTCTCCGGCGGGGACCCGGCCTCGGCCAAAGCGGCATTCACGTCGGACTCGATCTCGCGCAGGCAGTTGGCGCAAATCATCTCGCCAATGGCCTGCTTGGACTCGAAGAACTTGTAGATGTAGGCCTTGGAAAAACCAATCGCCTTGGCCAGATCGGACACAGCGGTCTTCTCGTAGCCGTACCGACTGAAGTGCTCGGTGGCGGCGGCGACGATCTGATCTCGTACGTCATGGTCCGCCGGGCCGCGGGCGGAAACGGGGTAAGGAGTGGTTTTCATGGGCTTCAGCTTACGCCAGTCGAGATAGTTGAACAACTTGTGACCGATTTGTACTATAGTCACTCAAAACTTCGATGGACGTCGCCATGTTGCCAAAACACTCCCTTGCAGCCCTTCTCGTTGCCGGCCTGGCCACAGGGTGCGCTGTCGGCCCCAACTATGTGAAGCCGGAGGCGCCGGTTCCCGATCGATTCCTGGGTCAGACCTCGGTCGAGCAACGGCCCGCCCATGGTCCAGCGGATCTGTCCGCGTGGTGGGCCGGTTTTGGCGATCCGCAGCTCACACGGTTTGTTCAACTCGCGTTGGAACAGAACCTGGACCTCGCCCAAGCCTTCGCCCGTGTTACACAAGCGCGCGCTGGTCTGGGTGCGGCCAACGCCGCGTTGCTGCCCTCGGGCAATGTCACAGGCCAAGCGGCGCGTGCATATCAGTCCGTCGAAACGCCTCTAGGCCGCGTATTGAATGCAAGGCCGGGCTTCGACCGCTACGGCAACGCGTTCGAGGCCGACGTCAACGCAAGCTGGGAACTGGACGTATTCGGCGGACTGCGCCGTGGCCGAGAGGCAGCATTGGCCGACTATCAGGCCTCCCGGGCAGGCGCAGTCGCCACACGGCTGGCAGTGGCCGCGCAGACCGCTGATATCTACATCACCATCCGCGGCTTGCAAACGCGCCTGAAGGTGGCCCGTCACCAGGTGCAAACACAGGAGGAATTGCTCTCCACCATCAACCTGCTATACGGCAAGGGGCTGGCTGCCGAGCTTCAAGTCAGGCAGGCAGAGGGCGCGCTCGCTCAGGTGCGCGCGTCCATCCCGCAGCTTGAGACGGGCCTCCACGCGGCGATGAACGCACTGGACGTAATGCTCGGCGCGCTGCCGGGTACACATCGGACGGAGCTTGCGCAAGACGCCGACATTCCGGCCGCGCCGCAGATCGCCATCAATGGATCGCCAAGCGAGTTGCTAAGGCGCCGGCCGGATCTCATCGTTGCTGAACGTCGCCTGGAGGCATCCAACGCGCGCATCGGCGTTGCCATTGCAGAGTACTACGAAGTTCTCGCTTAGCGGCCTGCTGGGTAGCGCCACATCGGTGGGCGCCGGCAGCTTATTCGGCAGTGGCGCCAGTCAGTTTGCTGGCGTGCTCGGCCTGCGCTGGCGCCTCTTTGATTTCGGTCGCATCAATGCGCAGATCGATCAGGCCAAAGCCCAGGAAGCCGAGATGCTGGCCGCATACCGGCTCGCCGTGCTGCGCGCCACGGAAGACGTGGAAGACGCGTTCTCTGCACTGGTCAAGCGCGAGGAACAGACCGCCGTGCTCACGCAAGGCGTCGATTCGCTCAGCCGCGCGCGGAACGCTTCGTTTGCCGCGTACCAAAAAGGCGTCGTCAGCCTGATCGAAGTCCTGCAAGCCGACGAAAGCTTGCTGCGTGCATCGGATGCGCGCGCGCAAGCGCAAACCGAATCGGCACGCGCCGCCGTCGCCGCCTTCAAGGCGCTGGGTGGTGGCTGGCAGCCCGATACATCGACCGCAATTGCCAGCCAATAGCGCGCACTGAAGAACCCATTTACCGCAAGCCCCACTCACCCATACACAAAGAAGCTGCCATGTCGAATTCCAAAGTTGTCGTGATCACCGGCGTGTCCTCGGGCATCGGCCGTGCCACCGCTGCAAAGTTTGCCCTGCGAGGCTGCAGAGTGTTCGGCACCGTACGCAACCTCGCAAGAACACAGCCAATCGCCGGCGTTGAACTGATCCAGATGGATGTCCGCGATGAAGCCTCGGTTCGGCACGGTGTCGATACCATCATCAGGCGAGCGGACCGCATCGATGTGCTGGTCAACAGCGCTGGTGTGGGCCTGCTCGGCGCAACTGAGGAAACATCGGTTGCCGAAGCACAGACCCTATTCGACACCAACGTGTTCGGCATCCTGCGTACCACGCAAGCCGTATTGCCGCATATGCGGGCGCAGCGTTCTGGACGCATCGTCAACATCAGCTCGGTGCTGGGCTTTCTGCCGGCGCCTTACATGGGCCTCTATTCGGCATCTAAGCACGCAGTGGAGGGAATGTCCGAGACGCTGGACCACGAGGTGCGCAAGTTCGGCATTCGTGTCTCGCTTGTGGAACCCTCATTCACCAAGACCAGCCTGGATACCAACGCGCCCCATGCGGCTTCCAAAGTCGCGGCCTATGACGCGGAGCGTGGTGTTGTTTCACAGGCCATTCAAAAAGCGTCCAGAAGGCGCCGGACCCCGATGGTGTCGCAAGCACCATCGTCGATGCTGCACTGGGGGCATGGAAGATGCGCCTTACCCCCAAAGGCGAAGCATCCCTTCTGAGCAAGCTGCGCCGTTTCATGCCGGCAGGACCGGTCGACTCAAGTCTGCGCAAGACGTTCGGGCTCTCCTGAAACGTGTTGCCCGAAGCAGATCCGGCTCACACATTATCGGAAGAGCCTAATGACGAATCCAGACAGCTCAGCAGCCGCGGCTTCTGCCGCGAACGCTTCGATTTTGCCCAATGCACACCTCGACACCGCATCCCCTTGGCCAGTGTTCGGGGTGGCCAGCGTTGCGGTGTTCCTGGTTTCGATGGACGGCACGATGCTGTTTGCTGCGTTCAGCGCATTACGTGCAGGATTTCCGCAAGCCACTGCGGCCGACCTTTCCTGGGTGCTGAATGCCTATACCCACGCGCCTGTACAGTGCTCAAGCCCTATTGAGCAATGCCGTCGAAGAGGCGGACACGCAAGCTCCGACAGCGGAGCCTGCATCCCCCCAACAGCAAACGGCTGACTGGATTGCGCTGACTACCTTGTCAGACTCGCGCTTCCGCTCGCGCTCGTATCGCCTCGAGGTCGTGCGGAGCAGGATGCAGTTGAAGCCGTTGTCCGGCTTTAGCGATCTGACTTGGCGTGTCATGCCCCAGCAGCGCAGGAAGGCGACGCGATACCGCCACCAGACCGGCCAGGTCGACTCCCGTGTCGTAGCCCATCAGTTCAAGCGCATGCACGGTATCTTCGGTACAGATGTTCCCGGTGGCGCCAGGTGCGTACGGACACCCCCCAATGCCACCCAGTGAAGCGTCGAAGCTCTCTGCGCCGGCCTCGATTGCCGCCAGCACATTCGCGAGCCCCATGCCTCTGGTGTTATGGAAGTGCAGCGTCAACGCGGCATCGGCCCATCGCGCACGGAACGCTCGCACAAGCGTGTTCACCTGCGTGGGATACCCCATCCCGGTGGTATCGCACAGCGTGATGCTGTCGGCGCCCAGCTGCGTGTGAAAGCGCTCCGCCCAGTCCAGCACGGTTGCCATCTCGACTTCGCCCTCCATCGGACAGCCGAATGCACATGAGAGCGAGACGTTGACGCGAACGCCAGCCCTGCGAGCCAACGCAGCCACTTCGCGCAGCCCGCCAAACGACTGCTCACGGGTCATGCGCAAATTTGCGAGGTTGTGCGTTTCGGTGGCCGACATGACAAGGTTCACCTCATCCGCCCCACAGTCGATCGCACGCTCGGCGCCCCGCACGTTCGGCACGAGCGCGCTGTACACCGTGCCTGGCGCGCGGCGGATGCCTTTCATCACGGCCTCTGCGTCAGCCAGGACGGGAATGGCCTTGGGCGAAACGAAGCCGGTGACTTCGATCTTGGCCAGACCCAAAGAGGACAGCGCATCGATCAGCGCAATCTTTTCTTCAGTGGGTACAAAGGTGCATTCGGCCTGCAATCCATCCCGCGTGCCGACCTCTTGGATGTGGATGCGGCGGCGATTCCCGTTCCAGGCAGTCATGCGATGACTCCTTTGTTCCGCAGCACGTCGATCTGATCATCGGCGATGCCGAGTTCTCGCAACACCGCAGTCGTGTCCTCTCCCAATCGTGGCGCAGCGGTGCGAACGGTGCCCGGTGTGCCCTCCAATTTCGGGACCACGCCCGGCACTTCCAACGTGTCCCCTTCACGGGTGCGCTGCGAGAGGATCATGTCCCGTGCACGGTAGTGCGGGTCTTCAACGATGTCCTTGGCGGTATAGACTTTCCCGGCCGGTACGCGCGCTTCAGCCAGCAGGTGCAACGCCTCTTCGACCGTTCGCAATGCCGTCCAGCTGCCAATGGCGCCATCAAGTTCTTCAACCCGAGCGACACGGCCCGCATTATTGGCAAAGGCAGGATCGTCCGCGAGATCGGTGCGCCCGATGGTGTGCATCAGGCGCTTGAAGATGCTGTCACCATTGCCAGCGATGAGGATATAGCCGTCCACACACCGATAGGCATTTGACGGTGCGATGCCTGGCAACGCACTGCCGGCAGCCTCTCGTACGGCACCAAACGCGCTGTACTCCGGGATCAGACTTTCCATGACGTTGAGCACAGCCTCGTTCAGAGCCACGTCGATGACCTGGCCCTTGCCGCCGTTCACTTTGCGGTGGTACAGCGCCGTGAGGATGCCGATCGTGCCGTGCAACGCGGCGAGCGTGTCGCCAATGGAGATGCCGCACCGCACAGGTATGCGGCCCGGCTCGCCGGTGAGATGACGCAGGCCGCCCATGGCTTCGCCAATGGCGCCGAACCCGGGCAGATCACGGTATGGCCCCGTCTGCCCGTAGCCAGAGATACGCAACATCACCAGGCCCGGGTTCAGTTCCGACAGCACATCCCAACCGAGCCCCCAGCTTTCCAGCGTGCCGGGGCGAAAATTCTCAATGAGCACATCGGCTGAAGCAATCAGTTCTCGCGCGATCTCTTGCGCTTCCGGGTTGCGCAGGTCGAGCGCCACCGAGCGCTTGTTTCGGGACTGCACCTGCCACCAAACGGAGGTGCCGTCCTTCAGCATGCGCCAGTTGCGCAGGGGGTCGCCCGCGCCGGGTGGCTCGATCTTGATCACCTCGGCGCCGAACTCACCGAGCGTCTTGCCAGCAAAAGGCCCGGCGATCAATTGCCCCATCTCGATAACGCGCACCCCTTGAAGTGCCATGGGAGCGCGATCGATTCCGTTACCGGGTTGCACGTGTTGCTGTTCCATCTCTCTGCCTCAGTCTTTTGCGCGCAGCTGGGCTGGCATCGCGAACGTCAGGATGGCCGCACACACAAGCCCGAGGCCGCCAATCAGGTAGAGCGCCGGCGTGGTGCTGCCCGCCATGTCCTTGATGCGTCCGACGACCACCGGGCTCACGATGCCGCCCAGCTGGCCCAGCGTGTTGATCAGGGCAATGCCGGCTGCTGCCCCGGCGCCTGCGACGAGCTTGGGAGGCAGCGCCCAGAACGCGGGAATCGCGGCCACTACGCCCGCGCCCATCATCGCGAGGGCCAGGACCAGCATGGCGGTTTGCTTGTCAAAAATGCCGGCGCTGAAGAATCCCACCGAGGCCAGCAGCATCAGCCCAATCACGAACTTGCGACGTTCGCCCGTACGGTCTGACACACGGCCCACGACGACCATGGTGATCGCCCCGCACAGGTAGGGCACAGCCGTCAGCAGACCGATGGTGGTGGGGTTGGTGATTCCAGACGTGCGAATCATGTGCGGCGCCCAGAAGTTCAGGCCGTACGAACTCACCTGGATCAGGAAGTAGATGAGCCCGAGCATGAGGAAACCCGGCGTCTTCAACGCACCGATCAGCGAGTGGCCGGCTATATCGCGGTTCTGCCGCGCGATGTTGGCACTCAGCAGCGCACGCTCCTCCGGCGCAAGCCAACGGGCATCTTCAATGCGGTCCTTGAGCACCTTGAAGACGATGTATCCAAGAAGCACGCACGGCAGCCCGCCCACCAGAAACAACCAGTGCCAGCCGCGCATGGCAAGCACACCGTCCATGTGTGAAAGCACCAGGCCCGATGCAGGCGCCCCAAGCAGCCCTGCAAACGCAGATGCCAGGAACAGCATGGACGTCATCCGGCCGCGGTAAGCCGCCGGAAACCAGATCGTCAGGTAGTACAGCACGCCCGGAGCAAAACCTGCCTCCATCGCACCAATCAGGAAGCGCAGGCCGTAGAATTGCCATTCGGTTTGCACAAACGCCATCAGGGCGGTGGCAATGCCCCACGAAACCATGATGCGGGCAATCCACCGCCGGGCGCCCACCTTGTACAGCATGAGGTTGCTCGGCACCTCGAACAGCACATAGCCCACGACGAACAGCCCGGCGCCGAGCCCGTATGCGGTGTCGCTCAGACCCAGGTCGGTCTGCAATGAAAACTTGGCAAAGCTGATGTTGATGCGATCAAAGAACGCGAACAGATAACACACCATGATCAGTGGCATGACGCGCCACGCGATCTTGCTGACGATGCGGGCTTCGTCGATTTGCGTCGGTGGTGTGGCCGCCTGAAGCGGCATGGTTTCCGTGCCAGCCATCGTTGTCTCCTGTGGATGCCGATGTCAGGCGACGGGGCGCTCACAGGGGTGAGGCTGGCAACCTGCATCGTTGTGGTGCGCTCTGAATGGCGCGTGCAGGCATTCTGGTTGTGGCCGGGCCGCGGCAGAAGAACAAATGCGAGAACCGAGCTTTCACGAAACGCGAAAGCCGCTTTGGAACCTACGGGGTGGTCGACCTCAGATGCTCGATCAATGTGCGGACATGGCGTGGCACCGCATTGATGTCACGCAGGCCCAGCAACAGGCTCCGCTGGGCCCAGTCATCCTTGAGCGCGATCTGGCGCAGCTGCATTGAGCGCACCAACTCACGTACCGCCTGCAAGGGGAGCACGGCGACACCCATCCCGGCGGCGACCATCTGGCACATTGCGTCGAAGCTTCGCACGCGAATGCGCAGCTTGAGGCGACGCCCCATGGCCTCGGTTTCGGTCTGTAAGCGTTCGGCCAGCGATGTCCCTTCTGACAGGCTGACAAAGTCGTAGTCGAGGGCTTCCGCCAAATGAAGTTCTCTGCGACGGCTGAGCGGATGTTGCTTGGGCACGACCAGCCCGAGATGGTCTTCGCGGTAATCCAGACACTGCAGGCCGAGCGTCGGCGTACGGTCCGCAAAGATGCCGACGTCAGCCCGGCCGTCGAGCACGGCCAGGACAATATCGCTGCTGTTCTTCTCTTCCAGCTCGATGCGGATGCCCGGATTGGCCTGCGTGAACGTTGCCAGCTGCTGTGGGAGGAATTGCGTCACTGCGGAGGTATTCGCCCAGAGCCGCACGACGCCGACGATGCCCGAGGTGAAGTCCGACAATTCGGCGGCAAGCAGATCGACGTCCGCGAGGATGCGCTGCGCATGGCGGTAGAGCGCCTGGCCGGCCACTGTGAGCGTCACACCCCGCGAATGGCGCTCCAACAGCGGCGCGCCCATCCCGGCCTCCAGATCGGAAATCCGCTTGCTCGCAGCGCCAACCGCCAGATGCGCCAATGCGGCCGCCTTGCTGATGCTGCCGGTGCGCGCCACCAAAGCGAACAGCGACAGAGAAACAAAATCGATGCGGTGTGGGTTGATCATGGCAGCAGATTGATGGGCCTGGCTCAGCGGATGGTATAGCCGGCCGTGCCGACAACGCTACCGTCTCGCAAAACGTCGCATGCTGATCCTCTGGTGAGGCGCTCGTCGATCTCAAACCTTCGATTGCGGGTGTGTGAGCGCGACGTTCCGCGGTCAAACACCCGCGCATGGCCCTCCGAGGTCCGAACGCGGGCCAAAAACATCCGACCCATCGGACCTCGGAGACCCGTGCTTCGCCGTCAAAGGGTCGACGTTGTCCCGTTGAGGCCGACGCTCGACCGTCAGAGGGTGGAAGGCATTTCTCGGAGGTCGGAAATTTGGAGCTCAGACTGCGGAATGCGACGGTTTGAGGCTCGCATGCCGCCCTCCAGGGTTCGACGTCGACGCTTGACCGTCCATGTTCAAGCCACAGACGCCCCTGATTGATCGCACGCCTTGGAACGCACGAGCAGAGCGAGGCGATGCCATGGCGCAATGGCGTCGGCAATGCAGTCGCCTAATCATCGAGGGACCATCCCGGGTTGGGCACGTTTTTCCCTTCGCGATAGGTCCAGTTCGCGCCGCACGTGCGGCATATGAACGTGCTCACCGTGACGGCGGAAGTCTTGGAGGCTTTGATGCGCTGCGTGTCAGTGATTCTCAGGAAAGCATGGCCTGGCGCACCAAGTCGGTGGACTTCGATCGCAAGGCAATCGCGGCAAAGTGTCATGCCAACTCCTCTCTTAAGTAACGTGGGCCTGATATGGGGCGGGCGCCAAGGGAAGCGCCTTGGCATTAGGCTACGCGTTCGTCAACATCGTCTTCGGCTAGACGCCAAACACAGGGCCGCCGTACTTCAACAGCAATTGCTCGATCTGGCTCATGTCATCGGTGCGCGGCGTTCTGTCTTCCGTCACGCGTGAGGGGCCGCCATAGACGGCAGCCACATGCCTGCGCACCGTCAGTACATCATCGGCCGGTGGCGTGACGATGACCGCATCACCCGGTACGTGCCGATAGCTGCCATCTTTCCACCCCTGGGGCGTCAGATGCAGCTCTTCCCACTCTTCACTGGCAGACATGGTGATTTCCTTCCCTTTGACTTCGGAGTTGCGCCTGCCGTTGCCGCAAGCGAAAAAGCCGCCCTAGGGCGGCTTGCGTGGTTCAGTTCGTGTGGCGGTGCGTCAGGCGTGCGATGGCTGCTCTTCCGGCAAGCCGCGCGGCATTCCTCGCGAGGGCTTCGGTGCCATGCACGTTGTGGCGCATCGAGACGTTGGCCAGAAGACGTTCCGTGCCATCCCGGTACTCGTTGATGAGATAGGTGGCAAACCAGACGCCGGGTTCTTGTTCAATTGGGTACACGGATACCGTGTACGGGGAGTCGACTTTGTTCAATACAGTGCTAGGTTCGGGCGAGAGCAGATGCAGGCGGGGCGCTGGGCAAACCAGTTCCGGGCTGACGAGCTACGCCACGATGGGTAAGGCCAATGCTTTGCCGCAGGCATGCAAATGCATGGCGCAAGCGATTGGAAACGAGGTGACCGTACTTGCGTAGGAGAGCACGCCAGTACATGCGCGCTGCATACGGAGCGGATAAACCGCCGGTCAGGTAGGTGATGGGCCACACGGCCCAAGGTGATTCGGGTGTACGCCCGACGGGTGGCCAGCGCTTTATGTGTTTTTTTGCTGGGCACCCAGCCCGATGAATTTGAACGATGGGCAAAGGTTGCGCATGGTAACAGCTTCTTGCAACCCCTGCTCGTCGTGAACGACATGCCTGGAGCGCAGCGGCTGCCCTTTTTCCTTTTCGCCTTGGCTTACCTCCACCACTGAGCGCGAGCAGCATGCGATACCGCACTTCGAAAGATCGTCACGCCGCCATGCACTTATGAGAGTACAGTGGGGCACCGACCATAGCGTTCCGGTTCTTGCATCCGTCAGTACGAAAGCATTGTTACCCGCACTTATGATCACAGCGCTCGGTAACGCCTCCTACGCTGGATCAAGCCGTCCACGCCGTCGTCCTCACCTGTTCCGCACACGGACACTTGCCTGTTGATGCTCCGACGCGCGATGCAAGTCATGGAGATCCGTGATGCTCGACCTTGTCGCGTTTACCAAGCCGGTGCTGGATGAAATTACGGGGCAGGACGTGCGGACGTGGCACTCCAGCCCGAATGTGCTGGCGGCAAACTGGCAAGTGCCTGAATTCGGCAGCCGTATCTGGCGTGTGAGAACGCTGACGATCGCCTTCACGCACGACGTCATGGCTCAGTTGATGCACGCAGATCGGCAAGACCTTTGTCAGCTGCAGTGCATGCTTGACCGCTTTCTGCGGGCGCACCTGGGTATGCATGTCCGGGAAGGCCTCGGAGATCGGACGTTCGTGATCACCGTCGATCATCTTGGGGTGAATTCATAACCGACCAGGCTAATCAGCGGATTGCTGTTCACCGTCATTGTCGATGCCTAGCCGGGCACCGATCACGCCCACCCTCGGTTGGAGTCATTCATGAATGCAAGCCCGTCAGCCACGTACAAGGGTTTCGATTTGTATCCATTGGTGTACAGGACGGAGACGGTCCAATCATGGCCGCGAACGCGCCCCGACCGCACATTCAACGCCTCTGTAATGATCTGCCGCCAAGGTCATGAACCTGGCGCCGAGCACTCGCGCGTTTTCCGAATGACACTGACCGCCTGGGAGAACGTCGGCACCGCGAGACGGGGTGTGCTGAAGTTTGGTGAAGACGTCATCAACGGTCTCGTACCCGGCGAATCGGTGGCGTCGCTGTAACGGGCGCGAGGCGTTTCTTAGCCCCTGCCCCCTACCTTTTTGAAATTGCGTTGGCGAGGCGCGTTGCTCGCATGACCAGCCAGGAAGCAAGATGACTCATGCGTCAGACAAGACGAGCTTTCTCTGCACCCTCCCCGGAGCGGAAAAAAGCATGGCGTATTCCATCACCGTCGGTTTTATCCGCGACGGGGAGCCGAACTGCGTGCAGTTCACCAGTTTCGTCGGTGAAGGAAGACGGTCCTTCAGGCTGTTGGCAAGCGCGCCGGATCTGGCAGCCGCAGCCATGGGCAGCATTGAAGCGTTGTGTCGGCTGGCCATCGGGCAAGTGGTCCGAGACGGCCTCCACGCTAAGACTGCACAGGGCGACCATACCCTCGATATGCGCGTGCAGCCTTGGGAGGGAGAACTCAGACCCGCAGGAACGCGCAGCGCGCAGAAGCCGCTTCGCCCGCATTTGGTTATTCGGGGATAGTCCAATGGAGCACGCGGAAAGCGCGTACAGTGGGCTCACCCTTTCAACGGAGATTGCCGTGGACGCCTATCCGATTTGCCGCTACAAGGGGTTCGATGTTTACCCCTCATCTATCTGTTCGATCCGCCTCGTGAATGGCACGAGCCTCGTCCCGATCGGTCTTACAGTGCTTCCGTGTTGATCTGCGAGGAAGGGCAGCCACCGAGTACCGAACGCTCCCGGATCTTCCCACTGCTGGCCACCCAATGGGACAGCATCGGAACGGCAACGCGCTGCCGCGAAGATGGCCGAAGACATCATCGATGGATTTGTGCCTGGCCTGCCCTTGCATTCCCGGTAACTGCATCCCTTCACGTAGTTACGCAGTGGTGGGCGGCCCACTAGAACCGGTATCCAACATTCAGGCTGAAGACGACCGGCTTCACGTTGATCACCGTCTTGTTGACGGCCAGTACCTGGCCTTCCTGGCTACGCAGCGTGATGGTCGAAGTGGTCTTGAGCGGTAGATAGGCGACGGTACCGACCAGCGTCCAGTTCTGGGCGAACTCGTACGACATGCCGATGTTGGCGACTGGCGCCCAGGAACTGGAGGTCGCTGCCGACACTTTGGCGGGGCCGGTCGGGATCTGGCCCATGCCCAACTGCAGGACTTGGCCGAGGTTCTGCATGGCGTTGACGAAATTCGGGTTCAGGCGCAGTTGGGTGAAGAAGTTGTAGCTGACGCCCGCCCCAATGAACGGCCGCAGCCTGCTCTGCGCGGTGCCGAAGTAGTACTGCCCAATGAGCGCAGGATTCCACGCACGGGCAGATGCGACCGGGTTGTTCTTCGGCAGTCCCAGATCAATGAGCGTGAGGTTGCCAAGCGCCGGCACCGGCGCGATGACCTTGCCGCGACCGTAGATGCCAGTGGTGGGCGGGATGCCGCCGACCGCCGTAACGGCCCAGTTGTCGTTGACGAAATACGTCTGCGTAATTGACAGCGTGGTGGAGCTGCCCGTCTTGGCGCTGGTGCCAGGCGATTCATAGGTACCCAGGCCGAGCGCGCTGGTCGAAGTGGAAAGCGGCGTTGACGAATCCGTGGGATGAATATGAAGTACCCCAACCGAGAGCACGTTGCGCCCGTGTATGTAGCGGTCAAAGAAGCTGCCATCGCTGGCGGTCTGCGCTTCGTTTGATTGGGCATGTGCCACGGGAGCTGCCATTGCGATGGCGGCCGCCACGGCAAAAAGAGGACGAGCGGGGGCGGAGCGCAGAGTGAAGTGCGCCATGGTGTGTCTCCTGTTTTGGAATCGTTGTATTGGCTAAGGCAGGCTGGGGCGTGACGGACTAGGGAGGCGCGCCTCCGTCTGGCGAGATGGAAAACGAAAACGGGAATCGGCCAAGGACCGCTGCCACGCCGTCGTGCGATGCAGGATCACGCAGGCCGGCACGTACCGAGATGCCGGTAGTCTTGTCTTCATCCAGCACGAGGCGAACGCCCTCGATACCCGCCTCACGCAGCGCGCAGTGCAAGGCATCGGCGGTTTCCATGCGCTTGAGCGCGGGCTTGAAGATCTTGCCCACCGCCGTGAGCGGCATGGCATCAACGATGTGAATCTGCTTTGGCTGCGCAGCGCGTTCGAGGATGGTTTCGCGCACGAAGTCGGCTAGTTCTTCGTGGCTGGCCGTGGCGCCGGGCTTGAGCTGGACGTACGCCACGGGCAGCTCGCCGGCATGTGCATCGGGCCGCCCGATGGCTGCCGCGATCTGCACAGCCGGGTGCCGGTGCAGCGGCTCTTCAATGGTGGCCGGATCGACGTTGTGGCCGCCACGGATGATGAGTTCCTTCTTTCTGCCGGTCAGCCAGAAATAGCCGTCACGGTCCACGCGGCCGAGATCGCCCGTGTTGAGCCACGCACGGCCATCGCCCAGGTCGATCCACAGTCCCTTGTTGTGCTCGGGCTGCACGTAGCCGCCGAAGACGTTCGGGCCCGAGATGACGAGGACACCAGCTTCGTCGGTAGTGCAATCACGCAGATACCGGCCGTCTTCACCGAGCACTATGGCCTTCATGAGTTGGCCCGGCACACGCAGGCCAATGGAGCCGAGTCGCCGGTCGCCCAGCGGTGGGTTGACGCTGCTCACGCACGTGCCTTCGGTCAGGCCGTAGCCCTCCAGAATCTTGACGCCGGTACGCTGCTGGAACGTGCGAAAGACTTCTACGGGCATGGGTGCCGCACCGCACAGGCCGTACTGCAGCGAGCCGATGTCGTGCTTGCCAACGGGCACATCGAGCAACGCCGCATACAACGTCGGCACCGCGCTGAAAAAGTTGATGCGATGGCGCTCGACGATCTCCCAGAAGCGCGCGACAACACCCTCGCCGCGATAGCCTTGGGGCGTGCCGAGCACTACGTGCGCGCCCTTGGAAAACGGCAGAAGACCGGTCGCCAGCACGGCGTTCACATGAAACAGAGGCAACCCGCAGAAGATGGTCTTGCCGGGCCCCACGCTGTTGCCGAGGAACTGGCCTGCGGCCCACGCATTGGCCACCTCGTTGCCATGGCTGCGCATGGCAATCTTGGGCAGGCCGGTGGTGCCGCCCGTGCAGAAATATGAAGAGGTATCCCCCACATTGAAGACCCGCGGAAACGCCAGCGTTGCGCCGGATTCGCGCGCCATCGCCCGGCCGAAATCGTGAAGCTGGATATGTCGCGGCACGGCGGCACGCACACCTTCCCGGCCATGGAGGCGCTTGCATTCCCTGCGCTGCACGAGCCGCGCCATCCAACCCTTGGGCCCGCGCACACGGTCGGCCAGGTTGACGAGCACCAGATGCTCCAGCGATGCCACGTCGCCCAGAATGCGCTGCACCTTCGGCCACAGATCGGTGCCGGGAAATGGCGCGAGCGTAACCAGCACGCGCGCGCCGGCAGCCTTCAGCAGTTCGGCAATGGCGGGCCCTTCAAGCAGCGGGTTGATGGCGCAGACCGTGCCCGCCGCCTCGCCGCCCCAGATCACGAAATGCGTTTCAGGCAGGTTCGGCAGCACGTAGGCCACCACTTCATCGCGGCGAATCCCTAGCCGCGTGAACAGGTTGGCCGTGCGCGTGATGTCTCGCACGAGCTCGCGATACGTCCACGTCTGCGCCTTGCGGTGATCTGCCGCGCGCAGGAAGAACGAGAGCGCCGGGGCAGACGGGTTGATGGCGGCGCCGCGGCGGATCATTTCGTACGTACTGGTCGGCAGGTCTGCGGGCATTCCCCGCGCTTCAATGGCGAGGATGTCGCCCTGGTTTGCAATGCCGTTCATGCTGCGTCTTCCACCACGCGGTTGCGCTGTGTGCCGAGGTCGATCTCGCTGTCTGCGCTGAAGATGCGCGCTTCCACAACATCGCCGGGCTTCAGGTATTGCGGGCGCGCAGCCTGCACCTTCATGAACATCCGCCACTTGGTGGCTTCCGGCAACAGCGCGGCGATGCGCTGCTTGGCGGGGACGGCACGCTGAGCGCGCAGCCGGCGGGCGTGCCCGTGGCGATCAGGTCACCGGTGTGCAGATCGTGAACGCCCGATAGCTCGGTCAAGGTTTCTGCGGGCCCGTGGACGAGGTTGGCTGTGGAATCGCTCTGCCGGATCACGCCGTTGACGCTTAGCCTGAGCTGCAGATCGCGCAGCCGGTCAAAGTCGCGTGGCTGCAGCAGGCACAGGTACGGGCCCACCGGGCCGAACGTGCGATAGCTCTTGCCCTTGTAGAACTGCATCTGCGGAATCTGGATGTCGCGTGCCGAGTAGTCGTTCACGATGACGATGCCCGCCACGTAGTCATGCAGGTTGGCATCCGTGACCGACTCGCGCGTCGTCATCTCGCGCTTCATGACGAGGCCCAGTTCGATCTCGTAGTCGAGAAACCGAACGTGGCTTGGCCGCACCACATCGGACGTGGCTGGCACGATGCAGCCCGGCGCCTTGGTGAACACCATGTTGAAGTGCTTGGCGTCGGGGTTCATGCCCGATTCGATCATGTGCTGGCGGTAATTCGCACCCAGGCAGACGAACTGCTGATTGCGCGTGACCGGCGAGAGGATCTCGACCTCAGACACCTTGATGGCCGGGCCGGCCAGCCCCGAAAGCGCTTCCACCGTGTTGGACTGGAGAAACGCCGCGGTGGTCGGGAAATCGCCCGGCATGGGCGTGATCATGCCGGCGCGGATCACGCCCCACTGGGCGCGACCCTGGTATCGGTAATGGAGGACATTGAGTGCCATGGGCGTATCGGGGCTGTCGTAAAGGAAGGGTTACGCGAAAAGCTTGGCCAGCGTGCGCAACTTGCCGACAGTCAGGTCGGGGCTGTTGCGCAGGTTGCGCAGCAGCGCGACGAGCTTGGACAGAGAGAGCTTGGGCTTCGTAAAGCTGCGCGGCATGACGGGGCCCCATTGCGACATCGCTTCACGGCTCACGGCATGGATGCCGGTGGGCTGGTCGGCGGTGAACATGTCGCCGTCGCAGTAGTGCTCGTGCTTGTCGCCCCAGGGTCTTGCCAGTAGTCGAAGATCTGGCTGCCGAGAATGTGCCGGCCGATGCCCCACGCATGCTTCCAGCCGCGCTCGCGCAGGATGCGTTGGCCCATGCCGATGGCGTCGGCGTCGACGACTTCAAACGCGCTGTGGCTGTAGATCGGCGCGAAGCCCTGCGCCAGCGCGAGCGTGTGGTGGTCGGCGGGCGTTGCGCCCAGGTCGAGCCGCATGAACGCCACCGCCGGTGAGCCATCGGGCAGCACCTGCACATCGCTGGGAATGAAGCCGAAGTGCTGTGTGTACCAGGCGCTCGTGGCCTGGTAGTCGGCCACTTCCAGCACGACGTGGCCCAGGCGGATGACCTCTTGCGGCTTCGCCTGAACGCGCTGCGTGTCATTCACCCGGACGATGCTGTCGGCCGTATTGAACGCCATTGCCGTGCGATGCGGCAGCGTGCCGCTGGGCGCCTGGCCCCAAACCGCATCAACGCGAAAGCCGGAAGGGTCACGCAGGCGCACGCAGAGTCCGCCGCCCGGTGCGGTGATCGGCTCCACGCCCGATGCGCCCGGCACGCGCGCCAGCGCTTCCAGATCTTGCCGTCGGCAACACGCAAGCCGAATCCGACAAAGCGGTCTGTGTCTGCCTTGTGGACAACGTAGCAGAACGGGGTGGCACTGGTGCCGCGCATGAACAGCCGTTCGTCGTCGCGCGCCACGGTGTGCAGGCCGAAATCGGTCAGGAATTGCTCTGCCTTGGTCAGATCCGGCCGCTCGAAGATCAGGTAAGCGAGTTCGATCGCCTTGGTGGTCGGGTTCGGGTGGCGTGCAGGTTGGGCAGTCGTGAGTTTCATGGTGAGACCTCAAGCGGCGCGTGCGACAGGAGCCAGGAAGACGCCTGCCCGGCAGATGCGCCGAGCAATGCGAGGCTTTCTCGTACAAGGCGCGCGGCATCCTCTGCCGGGCCGTCATGGACGATGGTGCGATCGGGGCGGACGACAACGGCCCAACCAAAGGGCACGGAACGCGGCAGGAAAACCCCTTCCAGGTCTTCCCACGACTCGCCTTGCGCGGCGTGCAGGCGCTGGCCACGATGCGTGATGCGGAACACCTTGCCGCCCACCGCGGCAAACGCGTTGGCGGTGCCGGCATCCAGTTGTGCGCTGACGTCTTGGCCAAACCCGATCAACGCGAGCGCGCCGCCAAACACGTCATCGCTCAATTGGGTCGTACCATCACCGCCGCGCACCCAGCCTTGGGCAAGCACGGCGCCACGGCGCAAACGCGAGCCACCCTTTCCATTGACGAACAGTCCGCGTGCGAACGCGTTCTTCGGCTTGATGCCGAGTTCTTCGAGCTGCGTGCGCAGCGGGGAACCAGGCGCACAAGGCGCATGAGCCCGTGCGTGAGCAGCGCCACGCCGGCGTTGCGCGGCATCACCAGCTTGCCCATGAACTTTGCGAGATTGATCATCGCCTTCGCATGCGGACGCCGTTCACGGTCGTACGAATCCAGGATGCCCGGAGCCGCGCGACCCTGGACGACCCAAGCCAACTTCCAGCACAGATTGGCCACATCCCGCAGGCCAGCAACGAGCCCTTGCCCAACGAACGGCGGCGTGATGTGCGGCGTCTCCGGCAAGAAACACGCGCCCCTTGCTGAACGCATCGACCACACGCGCGTGGAAGCGATAGACGGCCTTGCGCTCGATGACGATGTCGTCGACGTTGCACCACGGTTTGAGCAAGCCGCGGATGCGTTCGTCCGATTCCATTTCGGCGCGCGTCTCACCGGGGCTGAGCATGAACTCCCAGCGTTCACGACCGCCCGGGGCCGTCATGTGAGGCGTCGGGCGACGATGGTTGCAGAGGAACTCAACGTGGTCGATCGGACGCGGCACGTTGCGCGCATCGACGATGAGCCAGTCTTCGGCAAAGGTCTTGCCCTTGAAGGCCTGGCCGATCATCCCGCGCACGACGGAACTGGCGCCGTCTGCGCCGATGACGTAGCGCACACGCACGCGATGCGTCTGTCCGTCAGCCAACGCGACTGAAGCGACGACGTGGTCGTCGGCGGCTTCAAGCCCCTTGCACTCGGCGCCCAGCGCGGTGTGCACGCCGTCGTATTGCTGGAGCTGGCGCCGCAGGCTGCGCTCAAGATCGGGTTGGTAGAACGTGACGAGCTTCGGATGGCCGTCGGCGCCGCCGAGCGTATTGACGCGCGCGAATTCGCCAAACACCGGCGAGCGCATGCGCACAAACGGGATCGCAATGGTGTCGAGTTCGCGCTCGCCAATGCCCGCCATCTGCAGAATGCGCAGCGCTTCGTTGTCGAGTGCGATGGCGCGAGGCGCCATGAAGATCTCCGTGGATTTCTCGACGACCAGCACCCGTACGCCGTATCGGGCCAGCAGATTTGCAGCCATGGCGCCTACCGGGCCGAAACCCACGATCAGCACGTCGACTGCGGAAGGCAAATCGACGGCCTGGGATGACCGGGGCGCGAACGGAAGCGCTTCCTGCGCCTCATGTGCAGCTGTCTCCACGCGAACTCCTGTTCTTGTATCGCCCTTGGGGCGGGCGTTTTCGATATTAAAATCATAACTGATAAGTTTGTCAATTTTGATCAGGTTAAACTCTAACCCCCGCTTCATCGACTCGACTCCATGCCCCGGACTTCCACCCCCGCCCCGCCAAGGCCACTAAATCCGCCACAGCGGCTGCAGCGGCCAACGCCATTGAAGAAAAGGAGCCGCGCGGAGCGCGTCGCAAACGCGAGACACGCTCGCGCCTGTTAGAGGCGGCGCTCAAACTGATGGCCGAGAAGGGAATGGAGGGCGTTGCGATCAACGAGATCACCGAGGCCGCGGATGTCGGCTTTGGCTCGTTCTACAACCACTTCGAATCGAAAGAGGCGATCTACCTGGCGCTGACGGACTGGGTGTTCGAAGAGTTCGCAGACACGCTGGACCGGATTGCCGGGGGCCTTGCCGACCCGGCCGAAGTGATTGCCGTATCGGTGCGGCACACGCTGCTGCGCGCGCGACGTGAGCCGGTGTGGGGGCAGTTCCTGATTCGCGAAGGATTCTCGCCGCGCATCCTGAGTCGCGGGCTTGGCCAGCGGCTGCTTCGCGATATCGGGCGTGGCGTCGCGGCAGGTCGGTTTGACGCGCCCGATCCATTGATGAGCCTGATTTCCGTTGGCGGCACCGTCCTCGCCGCCGTGGCTGTCGGCGTGCAGATCGATGCGCAATCGGAGCCGGCGGCCACGCTGCTGGCAAGCCTCAGCGACAGCAAGAGCGATTTTCCGGAGCGGGCGGCATCGGCACTGCTGCGCATGCTTGGGCTGAGCCACGCCGAGGCAGAAGAGATCGCGCATCGCCCATTGCCGGACATGCGCGGAGACCCGCAGGCTCTATAACCGGATCCCTAGGAGGCGGAACGGAGATAGGCTGCCAGCTCTTCGGGCTCGCCCGTCGGGAACGCGTCTTTGAGATGCTCAAGAAAAGCGGAAACACGAGCGCTGAGCAACCGCCGGGAAGGATAGAGCGCCCATAGCGCGATATCGGGGCCATCCACATCGCCCCAATGCACCAACGTGCCGGCCTCCAGATCCTGCGCCACGAGGGACACCGGCAGGCAGGCCGCACCCACGCCAAGACGGACGGTGTCGCGCACCATGATCAGCGACGACAAGTGCGCGACGGGCTTGATCGCGATGCGCGCCTTGCCCTTGGGCCCCGTGATGTCCCACGCCGCACTTCCGGTGCCGGCACCGCGCAGAACGGCCGGCGCAGCGCTCTTGCCTGTTGGCCGCGCAAGTCCCGGTTTTGCCACGACGACCAGGCGATCGCGCAGAAACACGCGTCCGATCAGGCTTTCGTCCGGGTCCGGGTTGACTCGGATCACGAGGTCATACCCTTCCTCGATCATGTCGACGCCGCGGTCTTCGGTCGTCACCTCCAGCTGCACGTCGGGATACTTCAACGCGAACGCGGCCACCAGCTTGCCCATCGCAATCTGGGAAAACAGCATGGGCGCGCTGATGCGCAGTCGGCCGCGCGGGCGTTCGCTTCCCGATGCGATTGCCGCGGCGGTCTCGGCAATCTCGGCGAGCAGCGTGCCGGTACGTTCATACAGCGCCTGGCCTTCCTGGGTGAGCTTGAGCCCGCGCGATCCGCGCTCAAACAATCGGAGGTCAAGGCTGCCCTCCAGCTCCGAGACCCGGCGAGACAGCGTGGCCTTCGGTCGCCCCGTCGCGCGGGCGGCCTCACCAAAGCTTCCATGCCGGGCGACCAGATTGAAATCGGCGAGCGCAAGCAAATCCATGTGTTCCACCAGTGAGATACTGCGTCTATTTATAGCATCTTCCGGACCATAGATGGATCACCTACCTTAGCTGGGAACCCAACCCACTCAAGGAGTGAACATCATGACCATCCTCGTTACTGGCGCTACCGGCCGCGTCGGCCGCCAAGTCGTCGATCAACTCGTCAAGCGCGGTGCGGACGTACGCGCGCTGGTGCGCGACCCGTCAAAAGCCAACTTTCCGGCCAGCGTGAATGTCGCGCAGGGCGACATGCTGGATTTGGATTCGCTGCGGCGTGCCTTCGCCGGTGTCCGGACGCTGTTCCTGCTCAATGCTGTCGCCGGAGACGAATTCACGCAGGCCTTGATTGCGCTGAACGTGGCGCGCGAATCCGGCGTGGAGCGCGTCGTCTATCTGTCGGTCATGCACGCCGAGCGCTTCGTGAACGTGCCGCACTTTGCGGTGAAGTCCGGCGCGGAACGCATGATCGAGCAGGTGGGCTTCAGCGCCACCATCCTGCGTCCGGCCTACTTCATGGACAACGAACACATGGTCAAGGACGTCATCGTCAACCATGGCGTCTACCCGATGCCGATCGGCAGCAAGGGCGTCGCGATGGTCGACACGCGCGACATCGCAGAAGTCGCGGCCATCGAGCTGATCCGCCGGGACGCAGCCCCGGGCAAGCTGCCGATCGAGATCCTCAACCTCGTGGGCCCTGATACGCTGACGGGCCCCGAACTGGCGTCGATCTGGTCAGAAACGCTCCGCCGCCCCGTAGCCTACGGCGGCGACGACCCGACCGGATTCGAGAGCAACGTGGCGAGCTTCCTGCCCAAATGGATGGCTTATGAGATGCGCCTGATGGCCGAACGCTATGTCAGCGACGGCATGGTTCCGCAAGCCGGCGATGTCGAGCGTCTGACTACCCTGCTCGGCCGGCCGCTGGGTTCGTATCGCGACTTTGCCGCGGCGCTCGCCAACTGAGCTGCATGCGGGTGTGGGCGGGCAGGCAGGAAGGCCAGACGCCTGCCCTCTTCCCTGCGTCTCCGCCCAATGCAGCGGGCCGGCAACAAAAAGGCCCGTTGCACTGCAGTTTTCCCGTCTTGAGCCGATTACCAACGGTGAAGGCGTGCCACGTACGCCTCCATATCGCTCCTCGATCGACCTCAGTTCGCCTCGGTAAACGGGCAGACGTGCGGTCTGTCGTCGCGCTCAAGACCACGACATGCCTCTTCGCCTCCTCGCCCGACGGCTGGCCACATCGGCAGGCCACCATCCCTTTGTCGTGGGGGCGCTCGGGACGCTGCTGACATTGATTGTCCTGGCAATCAGTGTGCTGACGCTGTGGGCCAATCGTGAAACGGCCGTCGAGCACGCTCACGAAACCTCGCGGAATGTCGCCGCCGTTCTGGCAAGCCACATCTCACGCACCGTTGAATCGGCAGATCAGTCGTTGCTGATGCTGATTGCCGCGCTCGACAAGCCCGGCATCCGAAACCTCGATCCGGAGGTCCTGCACGATCTGCTGTTCAACCCGACGGCTTCCGCGCGGTATGTCACGGGCATGGGCGTGACCGACGAGAAGGGCCGGCTCGTTGACGGTTGCTGCTCGGCGACGCACCGCTGGGATTTCAGCGACCGCGACTACTTCATCGTCCATCGCGACCATGCAAACGTTGGCCTCTATATCTCAGCGCCCTACAAAGCGCGGTCGCGCGGCGGCGTGGAAGCCATTGCGCTGAGCCGGAGGATGAACCGGCAGGACGGGACCTTTGCCGGCACCGCGCTGGTCGCCATCGACCTCGATTACTTCAAGCAGCTGCTTGAGAAGCTCGATATCGGGCCGCACGGCGTCACGGCCATTGTCCGCACCGACGGAACACTGGTGGCAAGAAGTCCGCCGCATGGCGCAGTCCGCACGGTCAATTTCAGCAAATCGCTGACGTTCCCGCGCATGGTGAACCAGGAGTCCGGCTTCTATGTGGCGCCATCTGCGAGCGATGGCGTGCTGCGCCTCTATACGTTCCAACGCGTGCCCGGCACACCCTTCATCGCTGTGGTCGCCCCGGCCATGACCGATGCGCTTGAAGCGTGGCGGCGGCTGTCATGGATCGTGGGACTGTCGTCGCTGTCGGTGAGCTTGGCCTTTTGCGCCGGCGTCTGGCTCCTGGCATTTGCGCTGCGTGGGCGCGTCATGGCCGAAACCCACCTGCGGGAGCTTACGCAAACCGATCCGCTCACCGGGCTGAAGAACAGACGCGCCCTGGATGTCGCGCTGGAAAATGAGTGGGATCGCCTGCAACGGAACGACAGTCGCCTATCCGTGCTCTTCGTCGATGCCGATCATTTCAAACGCTATAACGACGAGCACGGCCATGCTCAGGGCGACATCGCGCTGCAGTATCTCGCCCACTGCATTTCCAAGCATGCGCGACGACGCGGCGATCTCGCGGCTCGATACGGCGGAGAGGAATTCGTGGTGCTGTTGCCCGATACAGGCGAGACCGGCGCAACACGCATCGCCGAAGCCATCCGTGCCGAAGTGGAAGGAACCCGCGCCGGCCCCGGCGACACAGCCTTGGCCCCTTTCACGGTGAGCATCGGTTGCGCGACCGCACGGCGCGCGAGCTTCGCGTCGCTCACCGCATTGACCAAGGCTGCGGACGATGCGCTCTACGAAGCCAAGCGCAAGGGCCGCAACCGCGTTGACTACGCGACGGCTATCTAGCCTCGCATGAGCGCCGCCCGCCCGGTTATTGCAGGGTGGCTCCGCCCCCGCCGAGGTACAGACCGAGCAGGCGCGCAAACTGGCCGCCGTCGGTGTTGATCGTCGTCTGGTACGTACCGCCCGAGCCGAAGACGATGGCGAAGGTATGGCCGTCGCCGTATTCCTGTGTGTTGCGCAGCATGTAATCGACGCGGTTATCCCGGTAGTGCTGGTTGGTGCCACCCGCCGTGCTGGACGGCACGCCCAGCGGCGTCTGCCACCACAGAATGGGCAGCCCATTCCCCAACGCAGTCCGATAGTCCAGGTAACTGCTTTGCGACTGATGGAAATTCGGCGTGGCGATGTTGCTCTCGTCCCAGTAGAAAATGCCGCTGCGGCCTGTGCACTCCGACACGGCGGCAGCTTCCAGGCAGCCGGCGTCGCGGTCGCTGGTCTGGGCGACGATGAAGTCGGCCTGGTGCGCAGCCGCAGCGCGCATTTCCCCCGCAACCGCAGTCGGCGATCCCGACCAGAACGCGGGCGGGAATCCGATCAGCGCCTTGGGTGCGATCTGGCGCGCCATCTGCACCAGGCACTGCCCGATGCCGGCGGCGGTGTTCGGCAGGCTGCTGCATTCCGGCTGGCTGTTCACCACCGCGGGCATCTGCGTGGGGTCGTGACTCGGCGCCTGCGCCCACACGTAGCCCCAGAAATCGGGCTCCAGGTTGATCAGCACGGGCGCATTCAACGCAGCGATGCGTTGATACATCAATCGCGCCTGGCTCCAGTACGTGTTCATGAAGGTCGCATCGGTGATGCCGCTCAGGTTGCCGTCACCGTTCTGCGCCATCTGGTAGAACGTGAACATCGGCGTAGCGCCATAGGTCTGGGCAGCTTGCGCGGCATACGTGATGTACGCGCCGTCAGGGCTGTTCCAGTAGGGCCACGAACCCGGCCCGGCCCCCACGAGGTAAACGTCGATGATGTCAGGCCGAATGCCCTGGCTCTGCATATCCGAAATCGACTGGCCCGAACCGAGGCCGACGAGCACGCGCGAAGGCTTGCCCAATTTCTGGACGAGCGCTGCGCTGTTCGACAGGGTCGATGTACTGCCGCCGGTCGTTCCACCGCCATTTCCGCCGGTCTGGCCACCCGTGGTCCCTCCACTGCTGCCACCACTGGTACCGCCTTGCGCCCCTGTGCCGCCGCCCGTGCCAGTCGTGCTGCTGGCCTGCGTGCTATCGGATCCGCCACCACAGCCCGCCAGCGCAAACGCAATCGCTGCGACGGCAATCCATCGTTGAGAAAACACGATCATCAAAGAAATCCTTGAAAGAAGAGATGCATCTGATATCTGGTTGCTGGGCCCTCCTTCGAGCCCGCGGCATTCAGTTCGCCATGCGCGACGTCATCTGTGCAGCGCTGAATGCGCCGCGATAGATGCGGAGTCATCGACAGGGCCTTCGCGCGTCGAAGCGTCGAAGCGTCGGTGCGAACTGTTGACCATGCTGCCCAGCTGGCAAGCCTCTTCCAACAGCGGTGCCCCGGACACCGGCTTGTTGCACATACACCCTCCCAACTCTTTTGTTGTCGTCAAACCGGGCGCAAGGCTGCACGAACCGTGCCACACCCCCTACGAAAGAGGGGTGACATGCCTTGGTGCGACATGTGACACGAAGCGTCGGCGCATTTCAACGCATTGGCAGGTTTGATGAGCTTTTTGATAAAGCGGTTGAGCGCTGTCGCACGCGGCCTCTTCGAATCCGCGCCCCGTGTCGGTGCACAGCGTTCAACTGGGCGAGCCCTGCGCGTGCCGCTGGAGACGTGTCACCCCCGTAATAAATCGCGCAAAATGCTGCGCATCTGGGATGTGGAGGCTGGCCGGTGGGCATCAATTTCGATTTGACGGACTTGCAGGCGTTTCGCGCGGTGGTGGAGTTGGGCAACTTCCGCAAGGCCGCGGAAGCGATCAGCATTTCCCAGCCCGCGTTGAGCCGTCGAATCGACAAGCTCGAAAGCGCGCTCGGCGTGCCCCTGTTTGAGCGCACCACACGCCGCGTCACGCTCACCACGGTCGGCCGCGTGTTCGCCCGCAGTGCCGAACAACTGCTCGACGATCTGGACGTCGCGCTGCTGGGTATTCGCGATATTTCATCGAGCCGCCTGGGGCAGGTGACCATCGCGTGCGTGCCGTCGGTGGCCTATTACTTTCTGCCGAACCTGATTGCGCGCTACCACCGCCGCTTTCCGCGCATCCGCGTCAAGCTGCTGGATGCGAGCGCGAACGAAGTGCTGGGGGCCGTCATCAGCGGCGAAGCAGACTTTGGCCTGAGCTTCATGGGCAGCCAGGAGCCCGAGATCGAATTCAAGATGCTGCTGCAGGAGCGGTTTGTTGCCGCCTGCCGGCGCGACCACCCGCTCGCCCGGAAAAAGCGCGTGACGTGGAACGAGCTTTACGAACACGAATACGTGTCAGTGGACAAGACCTCCGGCAACCGGCTGTTGCTCGATCAGGCGCTGTCGGCCGTGGCACCGCGTGCGCCAAGCGTCTGTGAGACGCGGCACGTCACGACCATGCTGGGGTTGGTGGAAGCGGGGCTGGGTGTGGCTGCGGTGCCATCGATGGCCATGCCAGGGCATGACCATCCGATCCTGACAAGCGTGCCGCTGGTGGAGCCTGTCGTGAAGCGGCGCGTGGGCATCGTAAAGCGGCGCGGCCGGGCATTGACGCCCGCCGCAGAAGCGTTTCACCAGATGATCATTGAAGCGAAGCGCAGCGGCGTGACGACAGGCGATGCATGAAGAACAAACAAACGCGCTTGGCTTGACGCGCCGCGCGGCGCGCCATCTCAATGCGCCGGCACAGAATCCAGCCCGGTCGATTTCACGTCCGCCTGCACGGCGGGCGAAGCGAGATAGTCAAGAAGCGCCTTGGCTTCCTTCGGATGCTGTGCACCAACGGGGATGCCCGCAGCAAAGCGCGTGACCGACTGCAGCGACTCGGGAATCTTTCCGACGAAGGTTGCCCCCGGCACCGGCAGCAGTTCGCTCACTTGCTGGAAGCCGACTTCGTAGTCGCCCGTCGCCACCACCGACGCCACCGGAATACGCGGAATCATCTTCGCCTTTGCCTTGACCTGCTCTTCAATGCCCAGCTTCTTGAACAGCTCGCGCTCGATATAGACGCCGCTTGCGCTGTCCGAGTAGGCGATCGACTTGGCATGCAGCAGCACTTGCTTGAGGGCCTCGGGTGAGCTGATATCGGGCTTGGCTGCACCTTCGCGCACCACCATGCCGATGCGCGAGTCGGCCAGTTCCACGCGCGAATCCGGGATGACCTTGCCTTGCTTGATCAGATCGTCGAGTGCGTAGCCGACCATGATGACGGCGTCGGCAGGTTCGCCGCGTGCGAGCCGATTCGAATCGCTTCGGGCGACTTGCCCATCGACGGGCCGAGTGCAGTGTCGAGCGTGTTGCCCGTCTGCGCGGCGAACTTGGGCCCAAGCAGCTTATAGGCGGCCGTAAAGCCCCAGAACTCATGACGTGCAGTTCAGCAGCGTGGACGGTGGTTGCCAGTGCCGAGGTGGCGACGAGCGCGGCTGCGCACAGGTTCCGAAACAGAGTCTTCATGGTGAGGGTCATGCCAGGTCGTACGTGTTTGTGAATAGGCGGAACGCGGGATGCGTTGGGCGTCAGTGCGCCGGCGCCAGCGTTACTGCACGGCGGCGATAGAGCGTCAACGTCGCCAGGAGCGCGCATGCGGCAGCAAGACTCATCCAGTAGCCGGGAGCGGCCTTGTCGCCAGTCATATGGATGGCCGCTGTCGAGATGGCGGGGGTAAAGCCGCCGAACACTGCCGTGGCGAGGCTGTAGGCAAGCGAAAACCCGGCAACGCGCACCTGCACGGGCATCACTTCGGTAAGCGCGACGACCATCGCGCCGTTGTAGATGCCGTACATGAACGACAACCACAGCAGCACGAGCAGCATGTTCGTGAAGCTGGGCGCGTGCGCGAGGAACGAAAGCGCCGGGTATGCCGTGGCGATGGTCAGCACCGTCATGCCGATCAGCAGCGCCGGCGGCCGATCCTGTCGGAAAGCGCACCGCCAATCGGCAGCCACACAAAGTTCGACACCCCAACGCACAGCGTCACGAGCAGGCTGTCGGCCGTACTCAGATGCAAGACGGTTTTGCCGAACGTCGGCGCGTAGACAGTGATGAGGTAGAAGCTCGTCGTGGTCATCGCCACCAGCATCATCCCGGCGAGCACGACGCCCCAGTTTTGCAGCAGCGTGCCGAACACCTCCTTCATGCCCGGACGATGCTTGCGCGCCTTGAACTCCTGCGTTTCTTCAAGATTACGGCGCAGCACGAAGATGAACGGCACGATCATGCAGCCGACGAAGAACGGCACACGCCATCCCCATGCGGCGATGGCCGGTGCACTGAGCCATTGGTTGAGCGCGAAGCCCAGGCCTGCCGCCACGACGATTGCCACCTGCTGGCTGGCAGACTGCCAGCTCGTGAAAAAGCCCTTGCGGCCCGGCGTGGCCATCTCGGCCAGATAGACCGATACGCCGCCCAGTTCCGCGCCCGCCGAGAAACCCTGCAGGAGACGCCCCAGCAACACGAGCGCCGGTGCCAGGAGACCAATCGTGGCGTAGCCGGGAACGAACGCGATCAGCACCGTCCCGCTTGCCATGATGGACAGCGTGACGATGAGCCCCTTGCGGCGGCCAACGTCGTCAATGTAGGCGCCGAGCACGATCGCACCGAGCGGCCGCATCAGAAAGCCGGCGCCAAAAACAGCGAACGTCATCATCAGCGAGGCGAACTCGCTTTCGGTCGGAAAGAAGACGTTGGCGATCTGCGTGGCGTAGAAGCCG
>NZ_JAPNUG010000005.1:0-71428 GCF_036631435.1 Ralstonia sp. 1B3
GCACCTTGGCCGCCCGGAACGGATCGGCCGGAATCAGCGGATGTTCCGGATACCGCGCTTCCAGATAGTCGACAATGACCTGCGATTCGCACATCCCACCGTCCTCGCCCACCAGATACGGCACCTTGTGCAGCGGCGAGATTTCGCCGTCGGTCTGGTCCGGCCAGCGCGGTGATTCCTCAAAAGGGATGCCCTTTTCCAGCAGGGCGAGCTTGACCTTGTTGTAGTAGTTGCTCGCAGAAAAGCCGTAAAGCGTCAGCATGAACCCGTCTCCTTGGTAATTTGGCCGCCCGTTATGGTCGGTGCGGATGCCAGAAATCGCACGCTCGTGCTATTTTAGCCAGACTTCTTTCGATCGCAGCGGATTTCATATGCAGACTATCGGGATTGTGGGCACGGGCGCCATGGGGCGCGGCATTGCGCAGATCGCGGCCCAGGCAGGTTTGCGCGTCAAGCTGTTCGACGCCAACCCGCAAGCCGTGGAAGCGGCGCGCACTGCACTGGCCGATACGCTCGCCAAGTTGGCCGCCAAGGGAAAGATGACGGCGGAGGAAGCCGACGCCACCGTCGCGCGGCTCGTCCCTGCAGACGCGCTCGCCGATCTGGCCGACTGCGACCTCGTGGTCGAGGCCATCGTCGAGAAGCTCGACGTCAAGCGCGACCTCTTCCGCCAGCTCGAAGACATCGTCCGCGCGGATGCCATCCTGGCGTCGAATACATCATCGCTGTCGATCACGGCGATTGCCGCCACATGCAAGCACCCGGAACGCGTTGCTGGCTTTCACTTCTTCAACCCGGTGCCGCTGATGAAGGTGGTCGAAGTCATCGACGGCCTGCGCAGCGCGCCCGCAACCGGTGATGCCCTGGCAGCACTCGCCAAGCGCATGGGGCACACCGCCGTGCGCTGCATCGACATGCCGGGCTTCATCGTCAACCACGCAGGTCGCGGCATGAATACCGAAGGCCTGCGCGTGGCGCAGGAAAGCGTGGCGGCGTATGCGGACATCGACGCCATCATGCGCGAGCAGGCGGGCTTTCGCATGGGGCCGTTCGAGTTGATGGACCTCACGGGGCTGGACGTTTCGCACCCGGTGATGGAATCGGTCTACCGCCAGTTCTATGACGAGCCGCGCTATCGTCCGTCGCAGATCACGGCGGTGCGCTTTGCCGGCGGCATTCTGGGCCGCAAGACGGGCGAAGGTTTCTACCGCTATCCGGAGGGGCAAAAACAGGTACCGGCAGAAACGCCCGCCCCGTCTGCGCGCCCGTCTTCGGTGTGGATCAGCCGCGCGCATGACGCCGGCCACGCCGCAGCGCAGCGCCTGTTGCTCGATCTGGGCATCACGCCCGAAGGCGGTTCCAAACCGTCCGCCGATGCATTGATCATCGTGACGCCGCGCGGGCTGGACGCCACGGCCTGCGTGGCCGCCGAGGGGCTCGACGCACGCCGCACCGTCGCGCTCGACACGCTCTATCCGTTTGCCGCCACCAAGCGCCGCACGCTGATGACCACGCCCGCCACCGACGCGGCCTACCGTGACGCCGCTCACGGCTTGCTGGCCTCCGACGGCGTGCCCGTCACGGTGATCCGGGATTCGGGTGGCTTTGTGGCGCAGCGCATCGTCGCGTGCATCGTCAACATCGCGTGCGACATCGCCCAGCAGCGCATTGCCACGCCGACGGACATCGACCTCGCTGTCACGCTGGGGCTCGGTTATCCCAAGGGCCGCTGGCACTCGGCGATACGCTGGGCACGAACGCCATCCTTGAAGTCCTGCAGAACCTCTACGTGCTGTATGGCGATCCGCGCTATCGCCCGAGCCCGTGGCTGCTGCGCCGTGCCCGTCTCGGCATGTCGCTGCTCACGCCTGATGCCTGATACGCCTGACGCCTGATTGCCGCTTACCCTGACGAGGCCGCCATGACCGCGCAATTGCTCTCCAAACGCATCGGCTCGACGCTGGTGCTGACGCTGTCCAACCCTGACGCCCGCAACGCGCTGGACCCGGTGATGTACACCGCGTCGATGGAAGCGCTGGACCGCGCCGCCAACGACAACGAAATTCGCGCCATCATCTTCACGGGCGACGGCAATGCCTTCTGTGCGGGCGGCAATCTGAACCGCCTGCTGGAAAACCGAAGCAAACCCAGGAGCGTGCAGGAAGACGGCATCGACGCGCTCAACCACTGGATCGAGACGATCCGCACGTTCCCCAAGCCCGTGATTGCTGCGGTGGAAGGCCCAGCGGCCGGCGCAGGTTTCTCGCTGGTGCTGGCGTGCGACTTGCGATTGCCGCATCGGACGCGAAGTTCGTGATGGCGTATGTGAACGTCGCGCTGACGCCGGACGGCGGTGGCTCGTGGCACATCGCGCGCTTCCTGCCGCGCCCGCTGGCGAGCGAAATCATCATGCTCGGCAAGCCTGTCAGCGCGGAGCAGCTCGCGCACTTCGGCCTCATCAATGAGGTGGTCAAACCCGGCGAGGCGCTGGACCAGGCGTTGGCACTGGCGGAAAAACTCGCTGCGCAATCGCCGCACGCGGTGGGCCGCATCAAGGGCCTGATCGCGCACGCCGAAGACGCCTCGCTGCACGATCACCTCAAGGCCGAGCAGCACAGCTTTGTCGAAGCGCTGCACCACGCCGACGGCAACGAAGGCATCTCCGCCTTCCTGCAAAAGCGCAAACCCCAATACCGCTAGTTTCCGGCTCGCATGGTTCCCTTCCCGACACCCAATCGCCGCCGCGTCTACCTGATGCGTCATGGCGCGGTGACGTACTTCGACGAAACCGGCCGGCCCGTTCCGTCGCCCGAAGCCGTGCCGCTCAACGAACTCGGCCGCAGCCAGACCACCGCCGCCGGCAAGGTCTTCGCGGCCGAGAACATCATCTTCGACCGCGTCATCGTCAGCGGCCTGCCGCGCACGGTAGAAACCGCGCAGCGCGTGCTGGCCGAGATGCCGGCGATGCAGGAACGCGGCATCGCGCTTGAGCACTGGCCCGAGCTGCAGGAAATCCGCGGCGGCAAGCTGGCGGAAATTCCCGAGCACGAACTCGCGCAAGCCTTCATCGGCGCGTTTGAAGGCACGGTGTCCGAAGACCGGCGCTTCCTCAACGGAGAAAGCATCGGCGAATTTCTTGACCGCGTGATTCCGGCCATCGCCCGGCTGCGCGCGCAAACGGACTGGGACACCGTGCTGCTCGTGCTGCATGGCGGCACCAACCGCGCGATCCTCTCGCATGCCATCACCGGCGGCGAGCGCGTGTTCTTCGGCAGCCTCGCGCAGACCGCCGGCTGCATCAACGTGCTCGATGTTGGCGAGGCCCCGACCGACTGGGTGCTGCGCATGAGCAATTTTCGGCGCCCTCGCCCGCGCATGTCGGCTCGCGCCTGACGACGATGGAAGTACTGCTGCAGCAGTACCTTCGCCATCGTCAACCGACCTGAACTTTCCTCGATACACAACAAGATTCGGAGACACACCCATGGCACAAACGGACCAGCAGGATTTCTCGGCCTTTGAGGGCACGCGCCCGGTAGCAGATCAGCAGAAGTTCGACATCGGCGCGCTGGAAGCGTGGATGCGCGAGCAGGTTGAAGGCTTTGCCGGCCCGCTCACGGTTGAACAGTTCAAGGGCGGCCAGTCGAACCCGACGTTCAAGCTGATCACGCCGTCGCGCACGTACGTGATGCGCGCCAAGCCCGGGCCGAAGGCGAAGCTGCTGCCGTCCGCGCACGCGATCGAACGCGAATATCGCGTGATGGATGCTCTCGCCAAGACCGACGTGCCCGTCGCGAAGATGTATGCGCTGTGCGAAGACGAAGCCGTGATCGGCCGCGCCTTCTACATCATGGAGTTCGTGCAGGGCCGCGTGCTGTGGGATCAAGCCCTGCCCGGCATGGCGCCCGCCGAGCGCACCGCAATCTATGACGAGATGAACCGCGTCATCTCTGCGTTGCACACGGTGGACTACGCCGCCATCGGCCTGACCGATTACGGCAAACCCGGCAACTATTTCGCGCGTCAGATCGAGCGCTGGAGCAAGCAGTACAAGCTGTCGGAAACCGAGTCGATTCCGGCCATGGACAACCTGATCGAATGGCTGCCCAAGCACGTGCCGCAGGAAGCCGAGGAAATCACCAGCATCGTTCACGGCGACTACCGGCTCGACAACCTCATCTTCCATCCGACCGAGCCGCGCGTGCTGGCCATCCTCGATTGGGAGCTGTCGACGCTCGGCCATCCGCTCGCCGATTTCAGCTACCACTGCATGAGCTGGCACATCGAGCCAGGCCAGTTCCGCGGCGTCGCCGGCCTGGACTTCGCCGCGTTGGGCATCCCCACAGAAGCCGAGTACATCCGCCAATACGAAGAACGCACCGGCCGCCGCATCACGGGCGACTGGAACTTCTACCTCGCCTACAACATGTTCCGCATTGCCGGCATCCTGCAGGGGATCATGAAGCGCGTGGTGGATGGCACGGCGTCGTCGGCGCAGGCGATGGAAGCGGGCAAGCGCGCCCGCCCGATGGCCGAACTGGGCTGGAAGTACGCCCAGCAGGCCGGCGCATGATGTTGCGCCTCACTTCGTAGCAGGCTTCTCGTACTCGCGCGCCGCTTCCAGCGGACCGGACAGCGGCGCCTCCAGCTCCAGCACCACCCCGCCCGGCAACTGCACGAAGATCTGTGCGGCAGGCCGCGCGGGGTGTTTCGACCTGGTGCGGCACGCCGCTCTGACGCACGGCGGCCAGCACATCGGCGGCATCCTTCCCGGTGCGGAACGCGATATGCGAAAACACCAACTCCGGCGTATCACCTTCCTGCGTCACGAGATGGACCAGCGCATCGTCGTTCTGGTACAGCCATGTGCCGGGAAACGGAAACACCGGGCGCGGCCCCGGTTTCCAGCCCAGCACATCAGCGAAGAATTTCAGGATGGGTGCCTCTCCTGCCACGTGAAAGTTCACGTGGTCGAAGGTCCAATCGCTGTCAGTCGTCATAGCAAACCGCCTCCTTCAATGTCGATGATGGCGCCGGTCATGAAGCCGTTTGTCATGGCCAGCAGATAGCCTTGCGCGAGGTCTTCCGGCGTGCCGACACGGCCGACCGGCAAGCCACTGCCGATGCGCGCGAGCATGGCCTGCCGATCGGCCGGCGCGCCCCACACTTCCGTATCCACCACGCCGGGGCTGATCACGTTGACGCGGCGCGGTGCGAGTTCCTTCGCCAGGTTCTTGGCGGCGGCTTCCACTGCAGCATTGATCGAGCCACGCAGCAGCCCGGTTGCCGTCGCCTTGCGCGAGAGCAGGCCCGAGGTGAGCGTAATCGATGCGCGTTCTGTCAGATACGGCAACGCAGCTTGCACCGCCATCAGCGCCGCAAACACCTTGGTGCCGAAGGCCTGCTCAAGATCGGCACGCTGCAGCGAGGCAAACGGCGGCGGGCTCGTGCGCGAACCGATGGTGATGACAAGGTGATCAATCTTCCCGCTGGGGGACAGCTGGGCTGCCTGCGCCAGCGCGCCCGCCAGCGACGCCGAGTCGTTCGCATCGACGGCAATGCCGTGCGCGCCATCCGCCGCCTTCGCCGAGCGCCCCAGCACGGTCACGCGCGCCCCTTCGGCTGCCGCCGCGCGTACCACCGCCTGCCCAATACCGGCCGTACCGCCCAACACCACCACGGACTGGTCCTGCAAGGTCTTCGAAGTCATGCCAATGCTCCTTTGAGAAGAGAAAGAAAAAACCGTCAATCGACTGGGGCCATTCTTTCATCAAACAAAAGCAAGATAATCTGGCTATGCTTTGATGATTCTCCAAATCTGCTTTGACAATGATCGCCCTCGACGACCTCCGCCTGCTGGTGCGCATTGCCGACGCCGGCAACCTTTCCGCCGCCGCGCGCCAGCTCGGCTGGCTGCCGCCACCGCCAGCGCCGCGCTCAAACGCGTGGAGACCGAACTCGGCGCCCGCCTGTTCGAGCGCACCACGCGCAGCATGCGTCCGACCGAAGCCGGCCAGCGTTATCTGGGGTATGCAAGACAGGCGCTGGAAGCGCTGGACGAAGGCGCAGAAAGCCTGGGGCAGGATCGCACCGAGCTGTCCGGCCCCATCCGCATTGCGGCCACATCGAACCTGGGGCGACACATCCTGCGCCCATGGCTCGATGCCTTCTGCGACGAGCATCCCGGCGTGCGGATCACGCTGGTGCTCGGCGACCGGCTGGCCGACCTGATGCGAGAAGACCTCGACTTCGCGCTGCGCTATGGGCATCTGCAGGATTCCGCGCTGGTGCGGCGGCCGCTTGCGTCGCATCCGCGTGTGATCGTGGGCGCGCCGTCGTATTTCAAGCAGCACGGCCGGCCTGCCCACCCGAGCGACCTCGCCGACCATCGCTGCCTGATCCTCCTGCGCAACGGCGAGCCCGTCACCCGCTGGCAACTCACGCACGCCAGCGGCCCCCCGATCGACGTACGCGGCGATTTCCAGTGCGACGACGGCGCCGTGGTGCGCGACTGGGCGATCGCCGGGCGCGGCCTGGCCTTCAAGTCGTGGCTGGATGTCGCGCAAGACGTGAGCGCGGGACGGCTGGAGGTGGCCTTGCCGGCATGGAGCCATGCCCCCACGCCGCTGCAGCTCGTGGCCCTGGCGCGCCGCCATCGGCCCGCGCGGCTGACGGCGTGTGCGGATTTTCTCGCCGCGCGCTTTGCGGAGTTCAGCGCGTGTTACCCGTTCCCGGCTGCAAAGACGGCAAAGGCAGCAACGGCATCGCCCAAACCCGCCAAAGCCAAGTCGGCCGTCACCGCGAATACGTAGACGTTCTTATTGGTTGTTGCGGCGGCGGACCACCACCAGGCCACGATGCACGTAAACGCCGCCACCAGCCCCACCATCAGCCAGAAGCCGTGATGGTTGTCGGCCAGCGGCACGCCACCCACGTTCATGCCGAAGAGCCCTGCGACGATGTTGATCGGCAGGGCCAGCACGGTCACCAGCGTCAGCGTGAACAGCGTCCGGTTGTTCTGCTCGTCCAGGCGCGCAATCACCTCTTCCTGCAGCAGCTTGATGCGCTCGATCAATCCGCTCATGTCGCGCAACACGACGGAGAACTCCTCGGTCGATTCGCGCAATTGCTGCACATCTTCCGGATGCAGCCACGCCGGCGGCCGGGCCAGCAGGCGAAACACCGAACCGGGCTCCGGTGCCAGCATGCGCTGCAGACGCACCAGCACGCGGCGGGTGCCCGCAAGCTCCTGCCGCCCGGAGGTGATCTTTGACGCCAGGAAACGGTCTTCGATGCGGTCGATGTCGATGCCGGTGGTGCGGACGATCTGCGTCATCAGATCAGCCTGATCGCACATCAAATGCCCCAGCAGGTCCGCTGGCGAGCGAAACGTCTCGCCGCTGCGCACGCACTCGCGCAAGCGGTCGACCGAATGCAATGGCTTGCGGCGCAACGTCACCAGCAGGCGCCGGTGTGCGATACCCACTGCGTCGCCACCTGCGTGGGCGTGCGCTCGAAATCGAAGATCACATCATTGAAGACAGCGACGAGCGCACCGTCCTGCTGCTCGATGCGCGTGGAGTGCGCCTCCTCGCCCAGCAACTCGAGAAACGATTCGGGCAGCTCGAGATGGCCCTGAAGCCACCGCATGCACCCCGCGCGCGACAGGTTGAAATGCAGCCAGATGAATGCGTCGCCGGCATCCTCGCTCTCTGCATGCTGGAGCGCATCCGCAATCTCGGACGAATCCAGCGCCACGCCGGGCTTGCCCGGTTCGAAACGAAAACCGCAGATGAAACCGGTGTTGTCGGATTGGAAACTGATCGCGGACGCAGTCGCAGTCATACATCGGAAGAAGAGACGGTTTGCCGGGAGCGCAGGCGCTGGACAGTGGCACACCGAATGCCATCAATCTGTCATAAACCGGCGTGGTTACGCCATTTGTGCGCCGCAGCCCCGATGATTGCGTCCGCCCTTGCGTTCGTCAACGCCCGTCTGCGAATGCCGCCACGGCGTCGTCCAGGGCCACCTCCGCCATCGCGGCGAATACGTGGTCCCGCAGCCAGCGGCTGGCGGCATCCTGGTCGCTGTTGGTGTGCCAGTACAGATACAGCTCAAGCGGCTGTACGTTGAACGGCAGCGGCAGCATCACGTTGCCATACGGCTCGTTGGCGATGCGCGCATAGCGGATCGGCAACGTGGCGAGCAGATCCGTGCAGCTCACCACGCGGCAGGCGGCCGGGTAATGCTGGCAACGCAGCCGCACACGTCGCTCGTGGCCGAGGCGGCGCAGCTCCACGTCTTCCAGCCCGGCGCCACGGCGCCGCGACGACACATGCACGTGCTCGCAGGCGAGGTAGCGCTCCAGCGTCAGCGGTTCGTTGGCGATGGGGTGGCCGAGGCGCGCCAGCACCACCATCGGATCGGTCAATAGCGGCGCATGGCGGATGGCCGGAGATGCCGGCACCAGAATGTCCGCCGCCGCGTCGATGGTGCCGGCCAGCAATTCGGTTTCGAGCTGGCGGCGGTCTCCGCGCACGGTCGTCACGTCGATGCGCGGCGCTTCCTTGGCGATGGCGGCCATGAGCGGCGGCAGCAACGTCGCTTCCAGCGCATCGCGCATCGACAGCGTGAAGCGGCGCTCACTCGTGGCAGGGTCGAAGCGCGTGCCCTCACGCAGGGTGCGCTCGAAGCCCTGCAGCGCCGTGCGCACCTCGGCGATCAGCGTGCGCGCCAGCGGCGTCGGCACCATGCCCTGCCCGCGCCGCTCGAACAGCGGGTCGTCGAACAACTCGCGCAGCCGCCCCAGAGCGTGGCTCACCGCCGGTTGCGTCAGGTTGAGCGTGCGGGCGGCCGCCGTAATCCCGCCTTCCGTATAGATGGCGTCAAAGACGACAAACAGGTTCAGGTCGACGCGCGATATATGCATGACATTGATGGACTGCAATCTACGAAATTCATTTCTCTTATTGTAGGCGAAGGCTTATTCTGCGGACACCACTTGTGAGTTGCGCCGCGCGCCATGACCACAACCCCTCATCTCGCCGTACCGACGGGTTTTGACCTGCTGAACAAGCCGAGCCCCTTCCTGACGATGCTGGGGCCGGTGTATGCCAAGGGGATGGGCGCGTCGATGGTGATGGGTTTCCACGTACAGCATCACCACCTGAATCGGCGCGGCATCCTGCATGGCGGCGTGGTGGCATCGTTGGCCGATGCGGCGCTCGGTTACTGCCTGGCCGAACCGGGCGAAGGCACCGGCGGCGCGCTGGCCATGTCGACCGCCAGCCTGACGGTGGATTTCATCGCCTCTGCCGGAGAAGGCGACTGGATCGAGATCACCCCGGAGGGATTGCGCACCGGCAGCAAGCTGGCCTTTGCGCAGGCCCTCTTCCATCGCGGCGACCGGTTGATTGCGCGCGCGAGTGCCGTGTTTGCCGTGCTCGGCGGGCGTGTTTGACGCATGGCCGAGTCTGTCTGAACTGAGTTGATGGTTGCCCGTTCGAGGCGCTTGTTCGATGTACTGAGGAGACACCATGAATTTCGATTACACGCCCAAGGTCAAGGAAATGCAGGCACGCCTGCTTGAATTCTTCGACCAGCACATCTACCCGAACGAGCACCGCTTCCACGAAGAAGTCGAAGCCAACCGCCGTGCCGGCAACGCGTGGATTCCCACGAAGGTCATCGAAGAACTCAAGCCGCTGGCGCGCAAGGCCGGGCTGTGGAACCTGTTCCTGCCGCGTTCGCCGCGCGCACCCGAAGGGCTGTCGAACCTCGAATACGCACCGCTGTGCGAAATCATGGGCCGCGTGCCCTGGGCGCCGGAAGTGTTCAACTGCTCCGCGCCCGACACCGGCAACATGGAAACGCTGGAGCGCTACGCGTCCGAAGAACTGAAAGACCGCTGGCTGGAGCCGCTGCTGCGCGGCGAGATCCGCTCCGCCTTCCTGATGACCGAGCCGGCCGTGGCCTCGTCGGACGCCACCAACATCGAATGCCGCATCGAGCGCCAGGGCGACGAATACGTCATCAACGGCCGCAAGTGGTGGTCGTCGGGCGCCGGCGACCCGCGTTGCGCCGTCTACATCGTCATGGGCAAGACCAACCCCGATGCCGGCCGCCACGAGCAGCAATCGATGATCGTGGTGCCGGCCAATGCGCCGGGCATCACCGTCATGCGCCCGCTGAGCGTGTTCGGCTACGACGATGCGCCGCACGGCCATATGGAAGTCGACCTCAAAGACGTGCGCGTGCCGGTGGGCAACATCCTGCTCGGTGAAGGCCGCGGCTTCGAGATCGCGCAGGGCCGCCTCGGCCCGGGCCGCATCCACCACTGCATGCGCAGCATCGGCGTGGCCGAGCGCGCGTTGGAGTTGATGTGCAAGCGCCTGTCGTCGCGCATCGCGTTCGGCAAGGCCATCGCGCAGCACAGCGTCTGGCACGAGCGCATTGCCGAAGCCCGCTGCATGATCGAACAGGCCCGCCTGCTGACGCTCAAGGCCGCGTACATGATGGACACAGTCGGCAACAAGGTCGCCAAGGCCGAGATCGCGATGATCAAGGTCGTGGCCCCGAACATCGCCTGCCAGATCGTCGACTGGGCGATCCAGGCACACGGCGGCGGCGGCGTGTCGGGCGACTTCCCGCTGGCCTCGGCCTACGCGCACCAGCGCACGCTGCGCCTGGCCGACGGCCCGGACGAAGTGCACCGCGCGGCCATCGCCAAGCTGGAACTGGCCAAGCATCTGCACCTGAAGGATGTTGTCGACATGCCGGTCACCCGCGGCTCCTGATCTGCGGCGCGGCCGTACCGTTCACTCCTTAACCCCGCCTTGAGCGGGGATTTTTTTGCCTCTGCCCGGCGTCTGCGCGTTTTTCGGTTCTGTGCTGGAATGGAACACTTTGCAGGCTGCTGGTGGCCTGCACTTCTCTTCCCGGCCAGAAGCCAAGGAGCCACTCGATGATCGACGTCTATAGCTGGGCCACGCCCAACGGCCACAAAGTGCACATCATGCTGGAGGAATGCGGGCTGCCTTACCGCGTTCACGGCATCAACATCGGCGCCGGCGACCAGTTCAAACCCGACTTCCTCAAGATCAGCCCCAACAACAAGATCCCGGCCATCGTCGATCAGGATGGCCCGGACGGCAAACCGATTTCGCTGTTCGAATCGGGCGCGATCCTGCTGTACCTCGCCGGCAAGACGGGCAAGTTCCTGCCCGAGGACGTGCGCGGCAAATATGAAGTGCTGCAGTGGCTGATGTTCCAGATGGGCGGCGTCGGCCCGATGCTCGGCCAGGCGCACCACTTCCGCATCTACGCGCCCGAGAAGATCGAGTACGCGATCAACCGCTATACGAACGAAGCGAAGCGTCTGTATGGCGTGATCGACAAGCGCCTGGGCGAATCGAAATTTCTCGGCGGTGCGGATTACTCCATCGCCGACATTGCGACGTGGCCGTGGCTGCGCAGCTGGAAGAACCAGGGGATCGAGCTGTCGGATTATCCGAAGCTGCAGCGCTGGTTTGAGGCCATTGAAGAACGCCCGGCCGTGCAGCGCGCGGTGAAGGTGCTGGCCCAGGAACGCCTGCGGTGCAGGACGACAAGGCGAAGGAGATTTTGTTTGGGGCTACGCAGTATCAGCGGCGTTGATTCGGCGTTTTCCTTTGCTGGAGGGGCTGCCTTGTTTGGCGGCCTTTTTTGTTTTTGTGGTCGGGTTGGGGGTGGGCTTTTGTTTTGTCCTCTGCGAGGCCGGCTTTGTGGTGCATCCCTATTTCACCCCTGCCGGGGGCGACTCACTTTCTTTGTCTTGCCAAAGAAAGTAAGCAAAGAAAGGCGCGCCCGATGCGGCGAAAGACTCCTTGAATTTATGTCGCAAGGAGGGGAAGGGAAAAACTCGCTTCGCTCAGACAGTTTCCTTCCTTTTCCTCCTTGCAACACAAATTCAAGGCGCCGCATAGGGCAGGGAAAGTCAAAGGCCAAACCATCGATCACCAGTGCAGTAGGAGCCAACAACGCAACGCGAAGCAAGGCGAGCAACAACACCACCGAGAAAGTGCCAACTAGGACAGCACACCATCGGTTTGGCCGTTGACGTTCCTGCCCTAGATGGCGCCTTGAATTTCTGTAAGCGGGCGGATAAAGGAAGGAGGCCTGTCTGAGCGAAGCGAGTTTGCCTCCTTCCCCGCCCGGTTACAGAAATTCAAGGAGTCTTTCGCCATCTCGGGCGCGCCTTTCTTTGCTTACTTTCTTTGGCAAGACAAAGAAAGTGAGTCGCCCCCGGCAGGGGTGAAATAGAGATGCACCACAAGAGCCCGCCCCCGCAGGAGAACAACCGCAAAAACCAAACCCCAAAAACCCCTAGCCCCCACCAACATCCCCTGCCTCTCAATAAACCGAATCACCTCATCCAACCCACCCTGCGCCCGCAGATTGCACATCACGAACGGCCGATCGCCGCGCATCTTGCGCGTGTCGCTCTCCATCACCTCCAGCGACGCCCCGACATACGGCGCCAGGTCCGTCTTGTTGATGATGAGCAGGTCCGACTTGGTGATGCCCGGGCCGCCCTTGCGCGGGATTTTCTCGCCGCCCGCCACGTCGATCACATAGATGGTCAAGTCCGACAGCTCGGGGCTGAACGTCGCCGCGAGGTTGTCCCCGCCCGACTCAATGAAGACGACGTCCGCATCCGGAAACTTGGAAAGCATGCGGTCCACCGCTTCAAGGTTGATCGACGCATCTTCGCGGATGGCCGTGTGCGGGCAGCCGCCCGTCTCGACGCCCATGATGCGTTCAGCGGGCAGCGCGCCGGAGATGGTCAGCAGGCGCTGATCTTCCTTCGTATAGATGTCGTTGGTGATCGCCACGAGGTCGTAGCGCTCGCGCATGGCCTTGCAGAGCATTTCGAGCAGCGTGGTCTTGCCGGAGCCCACCGGGCCGCCCACGCCAACGCGCAGGGCAGGAAGTTTCTTGGTTCGCATGTTGATCAGGTTCAGGATCGAAAGAGTCGTGAGTATTGCGTTTCATGCCGGGCAGACAACACGCCCAGCCCGGGCGAAAACGTAGACAGTTCAGGCGGATGACAGGCCGCACGCCGCGTAGCCTCTTCCACCGCACCCGCCACCGCTGCGTGCAGGCCAAAGAGAATCCGCTGCCCCGCAGCCTGCCCGAGCGGCACGGCCTTCACTGCCGCCGCCATCTGGTTTTCCACCCAGGCAAAGCAGTACGCCGTCACGCCGTCGCGCGGGTCGACATTCAGTGCGGCAGCGGCGGCGGCAAAGGCCGTCGGAAACGTCACTGAAGCGCGCGCGGCCAATGCGCCGCGCAGTGCGTCATCGCCCCATTCCATCTGCTGGATGAGTCGACTGAGCGACCAGCCCATCTGCGACGTTTCGAGCCGCAGCTCGCGCGTCTCGCGGGTGGCAAGGAACCAGGCATCGCGCTCGGCCACGGCATCGAAGCGGCCGGCCTGCCAGTCGGCAAACTGCAGCAGCCACAACGGCGCCTCGCAGGCGGCCAGCACGTCGAGCCCCTCGGCAATCCACGCCGCAGCCGACGCTTCATCGGTCACGTGCCGCACGTCCACCGCCGCCTCCAGGCCCTGCGAATAGCTGAAAGCGCCCACCGGCAGCGCCGGGGACGCGAGATGCAGCAAGGCGGTGAGCTGCGCCGCGTTAGTCATGGTGATGATGGTGATGGCCGCAGCCGGGGCCATGCACATGGCCGTGGCCGTGGTCGTGATCATGACCGTGCGCGTGACCATGCTCGTGGCCGTGGTCATGCGCGTGACTGTGGCCATGATCGCGCCCGTGATGCTCGTGGTACAGCGCCTGCGCGGCCGCGTAGTCCTCTTCGAACGTCGCATCGTGGCCGTGACGATGGCCGCCGCCATAGGCGCCCGCCTCGGGCTCGAACAGCGCCTCCACATGCGCGACGGTCACGCCCAGGCGGACCAGCATGTCTTCGAGCACCGGATCGGCTTCGAGCTGCAGTGCATCGGCGCTGACCTGCACGGGCGTGTGGCGATTGCCGAGGTGGTAGGCCGCGCGCATCAGTGCAAGACGGTTGTCGCTGCTCACGCGCAGCACCTGCTCCGGTGCGGCCTGCACTTCCACCAGCGTGCCGTCTTCAGCGACCAGCACATCGCCGCCGCGCATGACGGTGCCGCGCGGCAGCACGACGGCCACTTCACGGCCATCGTCGAGAGTGGCGCGCAGGCGGCTGCGGCTGCGCTCCAGGAATGGCAGCACCAGCTTGGGCGCGCGCTTGACCAGCACGGAGGCCAGGCCATGCGGTGCGGGGTGTTTGTTGATGGAAAGCATCGTTGGAACCTATTCACAATCTCGCGACTGCCCAGCTTGGAGCTGAGCCTGTCAAATACCGGGGTCCGAGCCTCGAAGGTCGAGCTCCGAGCCTCAATCGTCAGGCTCTGAGGCTCAATTGCCAAGCTCTGACACTCAACAGCGGGGCTCTGAACTCCGACTTTCACACTTTTGGTTTCGAATCCCAAGGGTTGAGGGTCGAACGTCGGGCTCGGAGGTCGGAGCACGAGGCTTTTGCATCGAGCATGGCCCTCGGAGGCCCGAAAAATTCTGCATTTTTGCTTCGGTTGCGTCTCGTTTTGTCTAGATCGGGTCTTGCGGCCGAATTGCTTCGCCTCGTTGGCTCTTATTCGATATCTGGAGTATCGAATTTGAGGGTTGGAGGGTCGTGGTTGGGGGTCTGAGCTTCGGGCTTCGAGGTCTAAGGCTCGTTTTCCTCTTTCTTGCCCGGGGCGGGGCTTGTTGGTTTGCTTCTGTTTCGCCCCCTGCCGGGGGCGACTCGCTTTCTTTGTCTTGCCAAAGAAAGTAAGCAAAGAAAGGCGCGCCCGATGCGGCGAACCCCTCCTTGAATTTGTGTCGCAAGGAGGGGAAGGAAAACTCGCTTCGCTCAGACAGTTTCCCTTCCTTTTTCCTCCTTGCAACAAAAATCCAAGGCGCCATCTAGGGCAGGAACGTCAAAGGCCAAACCATCGATCACCAGTGCAGTAGGAGCCAACAACGCAACGCGAAGCAAGGCGAGCAGCAACGGCACCGACAAAGTGCCAACTAGGACAGCACACCGCCGGTTTGGCCGTTGACGTTCCCGCCCTAGATGGCGCCTTGGATTTTTGTTGCGGGGAGGAAAAAGAAGGGAGGCCTGTCTGAGCGCAGCGAGTTTGCCTCCCTTCCCTCCCCGCGACACAAATCAAGGAGTCTTTCGCCATCTCGGGCGCGCCTTTCTTCTGCCTACTTTTCTTTGGCAAGACAAAGAAAAGTAGGTCGTGCCCGGCGGGGTACGAAACAGGGATGGACCACGGAGCCCATCCCAAAACTCAAAACAAGAAATACCTCTGCGCCATCGGCAACACCTCCGCCGGCTCACAAGTCAACACAACCCCATCCGCCACCACCTGATACGTCTCCGGATCAACCGTAATGTCAGGCCGCCAGTCGTTATGAATCATGTCCGCCTTGCTCACAGTACGCGTGCCCTTGACCACCGCTGTCGTCTTGGCCAACCCATACTGCTCCGCCACGTCAGCCGCAGCAGCTGATTGCGAGAGGAACGTCAACGACGTCCGCCCCAGCGCCCCGCCCGCCGACCCAAACATCGGCCGATAGTGCACCGGCTGCGGTGTCGGGATCGACGCATTTGCATCGCCCATCGCCGCAGAGGCAATCATCCCGCCCTTCAGGATCAGGCTCGGCTTCACGCCAAAGAACGCCGGCTTCCACAGCACGAGGTCTGCCCACTTGCCGACTTCAACCGAGCCGACTTCGTGCGCGATGCCGTGCGTGAGCGCGGGGTTGATCGTGTACTTGGCCACGTACCGCTTGACGCGGAAGTTGTCGTGCCCGCCGCGCGCATCGTTCGGGTCGCCGGCCAGCTTGCCGCGCTGCACCTTCATCTTGTGGGCGGTCTGCCACGTACGCAGCACGACTTCGCCGACGCGACCCATGGCCTGCGAATCGCTGGAGATCATCGAGAACGCGCCGAGGTCGTGCAGGATGTCTTCAGCGGCGATCGTCTCGCGGCGGATGCGGCTCTCCGCAAAGGCGATGTCTTCGGCGATGGACGCATCGAGGTGATGGCACACCATCAGCATGTCGAGGTGCTCGTCCAGCGTGTTGACGGTGAAGGGCCGCGTCGGGTTGGTCGACGACGGCAGCACGTTCGATTCACCGCACACGCGGATGATGTCGGGCGCGTGCCCGCCGCCCGCGCCTTCGGTGTGATACGTGTGGATCGTGCGGCCTTGAATGCCGCGACGGTGGCTTCAACAAAGCCCGATTCGTTCAACGTATCGGTGTGGATGGCGACCTGCGTGTCGGTGTCGTCCGCCACGCCCAGGCAGCAGTCGATGGCGGCGGGCGTGGAGCCCCAGTCTTCGTGCAGCTTCAGGCCGATGGCGCCTGCGTCGATCTGCTCGCGCAGCGCGCCCGGCAGGCTGCCGTTGCCCTTGCCCAGAAAGCCGATGTTCATCGGGTACGCATCCGCGGCCTGCAGCATGCGCTGCATGTACCACGGGCCCGGCGTGCAGGTGGTGGCGTAGGTGCCGGTGGCGGGGCCGGTGCCGCCGCCGATCATCGTCGTCACGCCGCTGTTGAGCGCTTCGTCGATCTGCTGCGGGCAGATGAAGTGGATGTGCGAGTCGACGCCGCCGGCGGTGACGATCATGCCCTCGCCCGCGATGATCTCGGTGCCGGGGCCGATGACGATGGTCACGCCGGGCTGGATGTCCGGATTGCCCGCCTTGCCGATCGCCGAGATGCGGCCGTGCTTCAGGCCGATGTCGGCCTTGACGATGCCCCAGTGGTCGATGATCAGCGCGTTGGTGATGACCGTATCGGCGCAGTCTTTCGATTCGCGCTGGCTCTGGCCCATGCCGTCGCGGATGACCTTGCCGCCGCCGAATTTCACTTCCTCGCCGTAGAGGGTGAAGTCGCGTTCGACTTCGACGATGAGTTCGGTATCGGCCAAGCGGACGCGGTCGCCGGTCGTGGGGCCGAACATTTCCGAATACGCGCGGCGATTGATCTTCAATGTCATGTCCGTGTCTCGCTCAAAGCTTGCCCATCACGCGGCCGGCAAATCCGTAGACCACGCGGTCACCGGCCAGCGCCACGAGTTCGACCGTGCGCTCCTGCCCCGGCTCGAAGCGCACGGCGGTGCCGGCGGCGATGTTCAGCCGATAGCCGCGCGCGGCTTCGCGGTCAAAGCGCAGCGCGTCATTCACTTCATAGAAGTGGTAGTGCGAGCCGATCTGCACGGGGCGATCACCGGTGTTGGCCACCGTGACCGTCAACGTGGCACGGCCTGCGTTGAGTTCGAGATCGCCGTCTTGCGGCAGGAGTTCTCCGGGGATCATGTCGCGCCCCGTCAGACAGCCGCCGCCAGCAGGCCGGCACCGTACAGCGCCACGCCCACACCCGACAGACGCGCCAGCCATGCCAGACGCGGCTTCAGCGCAAAGCCCGCGCCGATGCCGGCGGTATGCAGCAGCGCCGTCGCCACGGCAAAGCCGCCGACGAAATACGGGAACATGGCCTGCGCTCCTGCGGGGAATTCCGTGCCGTGCGCATAACCGTGGAACAGCGCGAACGCGCCGCACAGCAGCGCACCGCCCCACGTCGGCAGTTGGGCGCGCGCGGCAATCAGCAGGCCGAACACCAGCAGCGATGCGGCAATCATCGGCTCGGCCATCGGCACCGCCACACCGCCCGCGCCGAGCAGCGCACCCAGGATCATCAACGCGACAAAGGCGACCGGCGCCCACAGCGCATCACGCACCGAGCGCGAGGCCAGTGCACTCCACACGCCCACGGCCACCATCGCCAGCAGGTGGTCTGCGCCCGTGAGCGGATGCAGGAACCCGGCGAGCAGGCTGCCCTCGGCGGTATGGCCCGGATGCCCCGGGTGGGCAAACGCGATGGAGGCGCCGAACATAAGCGCAATGGCCGCTGCGGGCCGGACGAAGCGAGACAGGGTAGGCGTCATGGCAGGACTCGTAGTGGTGAGTGGCGTGCGGACTTTAAACTTGGAAATCAAAATTCAAACGATCGGGTGATGGACGGTGACGAGCTTCGTGCCGTCCGGAAACGTGGCTTCGACCTGGATGTCGGGAATCATCTCGGCCACGCCGTCCATCACGTCATTGCGGGTGAGAAGCGTGGTGCCGTAGTGCATCAGGTCGGCAACGGTCTTGCCGTCGCGTGCGCCTTCCATGATGGCGGCGCTGATGAAGGCGACGGCTTCCGGGTAGTTGAGCTTGAGGCCGCGGCCCTTGCGGCGCTCGGCCAGCAAGGCGGCGGTGAAGATCAGCAGCTTGTCTTTTTCGCGCGGGGTCAGTTCCACGAGGGCTCTCTTCGGTGAGGGTCAATTCAGTTGAGTTCAGATCGGGCGATGCGAGGTCAGGTCGCCATCATGTGGCCGTCATGTCGCAGTCATGTAGACCAGAGGCGCAGCGGGCGGCCTACCACGCCATGCATCGGTTCGCGCAGCGCCAGCCACGTCTGTGACAGCAACGCGCGCACATCTTCGGGCCGGCGTGCAAGCACGCGCAGCAGCAAAACGTTTGGCAGGCCGGGCGCATCTTGCGTGAGGCACGTGACGCCCGCGCGCAGGTCGTCGTTGTACGGCAGGCGCTCGGCCATCGATTCGGCAAGGGCTTCGGTGGCGCCCTCGCCTACGGCCCACAGCGTGCCGGTGACGTGAAAGCCGGCCATGCCCGTCGTCGCATTCAGCACGGGCGATTGCGCCTCGAACGCCGCCGATTCAATCCACAGCGGCTGCCCGTTGCAACGCAAGGCGGTGCGCATGGCGATGCGGCCTTCCGCCCATGATTCACCGGCGGCATGGCGGCCGAGCATGGTGGTGTCCCAGCCGATGGCGGTGGCGCCCGATGTCCAGATCCAGCGTCAGGTCGATGATCGGGCACGCCTGGTTGAAAACGATGTTCTCTTGCGGCAGCCAGTCGAGCCGCGCCCCCGCCTCCGCCCGGATGGCAACGCGCTGCGTGGCCGTGCGGCCGAGCGACTTGTACCACTTGGTGGCGCCGGGCGTGGTCAGCACAGCATGCGCGTCGGCACCGACTTCGATGTCGATATCGAGCACATCGCCGCCGGCAATGCCTGCGGGCGGATGCAGCATGACGGCATGGCAGACGCCCTCGCCTTCCGGATACAGCGCCTTCTGCACCCGCAGCGGCCCCTGATGCCGGCACGTCGCCAGCACAGTGCGCTCACCGCGCCGTGCAAACGCCAGGTGCAGCGAGGCCTCCCAGGATGCAAATGCGGTGGCCTGCGGCGGAACAGGAAAGTCGGGATGGCGCATCGGTCATGCAAACGGGAGGGTTGCCCCATGAAACGCGGCTGCGCGCTTCATGCCGGGCCCCACCCTAAGCAAACGGAAAGGTTTTCCATCATAGCCAGATGCCGCCCATTTGGCACCCGACTTTTCACACGACTCCTGTGCGTCAAACCGCCACCAGATCGCGCACGCCATCGGCCTCCATGTTCGCGCCGTCGCCCTGGGCGACGACCTCGCCGCGGCTCATGACGACGTAGCGGTCGGCAATGCTGCGGGCAAAGTCGTAGTACTGCTCGACCAGCAGCACCGACATGCCGAACTCATCGACGAGGCGCCGCAGCGTGCGGCCGATCTCCTGGATGATCGACGGCTGGATGCCTTCGGTCGGCTCGTCCAGGATCAGCAGGCGCGGCTCGCTCATCAGCGCGCGGCCAATGGCAAGTTGCTGCTGCTGGCCGCCGGACAGATCGCCGCCGCGACGGCCCCTCATCTCCTTGAGCACCGGAAACAGCTCGTAGATGGAATCGGGCACCTTGGAAGGCGCGCGCTTGGCGGCCGCACCAATCAGCAGGTTCTCTTCCACCGTCAGCCGCGGAAAGATCTCACGCCCCTGCGGCACATAGGCGAGGCCCTGCGAGACACGCTCATACGCGGGCAGCTTCTGGATGGTGCGCCCTTCCCAATCGATCGCGCCACTGGCGGTGGGCACCACGCCCATCAGGCATTTGAGCAGCGTCGTCTTGCCAACGCCGTTACGGCCAAGCAGCGTGGTGAGCTTGCCTGTGGGGACGTCAAAGCTGACGTTGCGCAGGATGTGGCTGCCGCCGTAGTACTGGTTCAGTTGTTGGACCTGCAACATCGCGTTCTTTCCTTTTGCCTTGAGAAGGCTCTGAAAAACGTAGCGAGCGGTCCGATGTTGGCCCGAGAAGCGCAGCCGTACACGGGTACGGCGAGCATCACAGGGCAAGATCGGGACGCGCAGTAGTTTTGCGGAGCCTTCTAACGCCCCAGATAGGATTCGATCACTCGCTCATCGCGCTTGACGGCATCGAGCGTGCCTTCGGCCAGGACGCTGCCTTCGGCCAGCACGGTCACGCGTCCTTCTGCTCCCGCCAGCGCGGCGACAAATTCCATGTCGTGTTCCACGACCATGATCGAGCACGTGCCGCGCAGGCCGTTGAGCAACGTTGCGAGCTGCATCGTCTCTTCATCCGTCATGCCGGCGACCGGTTCGTCGAGCAGCAGCAGTTGCGGTTGCTGCATCAGCAGCATGCCGATCTCCAGCCGCTGCTTCTGGCCGTGTGAGAGCAGCCCGGCAGGCCGATAGGCCTCCGCTTCCAGATGGATGCGGCCGAGCGTTTCTTCGATGCGCTGGCGGCCATCGTTCAGCAGACGCGCGCGCAGCGAGACCCACCAGCGCTTGTCGGCTTTCATGGCCAGTTCCAGGTTTTCCCACACGGTGTGCTGCTCGAACACGGTCGGCTTCTGGAACTTGCGGCCGATGCCGATCTGCGCGATGCGCGGCTCGGTCAGGCGCAGCAGGTCGATGGTCTGGCCGAGGAAGACTCGGCCGGTCACGTCGGCATTGCGCGGCCCGGTCTTGCCGGTAATCACGTCCATCATCGTGGTCTTGCCCGCGCCGTTGGGGCCGATGATGCAGCGCAGCTCGCCGTGGTCGATCGACAGCGTGAGCGCGTTCAGTGCGCGAAAGCCGCCGAAGCGCACGGTGACGTCTTCGAGATACAGGATGGCGCCGTGCGAGACGTCGATCGTGTCCGGCTCGACCAGGTGGCCCATGCCGGTGGCGGTGCCGGTCTCCGCGCGGTCGGGGAGTTCGGTGAACGTGCTCATGCGTGGTCTCCGGTGGCGGCCGCGGCTTCATGCGCCTGGGCTGACGCGGGCGCTCGCCTTTTCATGCGCAGCTTGCCCAGCAGCCCCAGCACGCCGTTCGGCAGATACAGCGTCACCAGCACGAAGATCGCGCCGAGCACGAACAGCCAGTACTCCGGCACCCATGCGGTGAGCAACGTCTTGGCGCCGTTGACGAGGAACGCGCCGATGATCAGGCCGATCAACGTGCCGCGCCCGCCCACGGCGACCCACACGGCCATCTCGATGGAGTTGCCCGGCGACATCTCGCCCGGGTTGATGATGCCGACCTGCGGCACGTAGAGCGCGCCCGCGATGCCGCACAGCACGGCCGAAAACGTCCACACGAACAGCTTGTAGCCCAGCGGGTTGTAGCCGGAGAACATCACGCGCGCTTCGGCATCGCGAATGGCGGTGACCACGCGGCCGAACTTGGACGTGACGATGGCGCGGCAGGCGATGAACGCCAGCACGAGCGCCACAAACGTCGCCACGAACAGCACGGTGCGTGTCGGCAATGCGGAGATCGGAAGCCGAGGATGCGTTTGAAATCCGTAAAGCCGTTGTTGCCGCCAAAGCCCGTCTCGTTGCGGAAGAACAGCAGCATGGCCGCATACGTCATCGCCTGCGTGATGATCGACAGGTAGACGCCTTTGACGCGCGAGCGGAAGGCAAAGAAGCCGAAGAGCCACGCCAGCACGCCGGGCACCAGAATCACCAGCAGCATCGCCCAGGCGAAGTGCTCGGTGCCGTGCCAGAACCACGGCAGCTCCTTCCAGTCGAGGAAGACCATGAAGTCCGGCAGATCGCTCTTGTACACGCCTTCGCGGCCGATGGAGCGCATCAGGTACATGCCCATGCCATAGCCGCCGAGCGCAAAGAACAGCCCGTGGCCGAGGCTCAGGATGCCGCAATAGCCCCACACCAGATCGAGCGCCAGCGCCGCGAGCGCGTAGCACATGATCTTGCCGATGAGCGTGAGCGCGTACGCCGACAGATGCAGCGGGCTGCCCTCCGGCACCAGCAGCGCGCACACCGGCGCGCCAATGCACACGATGAGCGACACGAGCACCAGCGCAGACCACCCGCGCCGCGACAGCAGCGGCATGCGCGCCGGAATATCGAGAGAGAACTTGGTCGTCGTCATATCAGGCCTCGGCGCTGCGGCCCTTGAGGGCGAACAGGCCCTGCGGACGCTTCTGGATGAACAGCACGATCAGCACCAGCACGATGATCTTGGCCAGCACCGCGCCATAGAACGGTTCGATGAACTTGTTGATGAGGCCCAGCCCGAACGCGCCGATGATCGTGCCGGCCAGTTGCCCCACCCCGCCCAGCACCACGGCCATGAACGAATCGATGATGTAGCTCTGGCCGAGGTCCGGCCCGACGTTGCCGATCTGCGAAAGCGCACAGCCGCCCAGGCCGGCAATACCGGCACCGAATGCAAACGCGTAGCTGTCGACCTTCCACGTGCGCACGCCAACGCAGGCCGCCATCGTGCGGTTCTGCGTGGTGGCCCTCACGAACAGGCCCAGGCGCGTGCGGTTGAGCACCGCCCACGCAATCGCCACGACGGCCAGCGCAAACAGCAGGATGACGAGCCGGTTGTAAGGCAGCACGAGGCCCGGATACAGCGCAATGCCGCCGCTCATCCAGCTCGGGTTCGCGACCTCCACGTTCTGCGCACCGAAGATCGAACGCACGGCCTGCATCAGCAGCAGGCTAATCCCGAAGGTGGCAAGCAGCGTTTCCAGCGGACGGCCATACAGGTGACGCAGCACCAGCCGCTCCAGCGCAAAGCCAACGACGGCCGCCGCCAGGAACGCGGCAGGCAGCGCTGCGGGCAAATACCAGTCGAACGCGTTCGGAAAGTAGTTGCGGAAGATGGTCTGCACCACGTAGGTGGCGTACGCGCCGATCATCAGGAATTCACCGTGCGCCATGTTGATGACGCCGATGAGCCCGTAGGTGATGGCCAGCCCAAGCGCCGCCAGCAGCAGCACCGAACCGAGGCTCAGCCCCGCAAACAGGTTGCCGACCAGCTCGGCCTTGCGTTGCTGCGCGGCGAGGCCGTCGAGCGCCTGTTGGGCCGCGGCGCGCAGTTCATCGTCGGCGCCGCTGTCCTTGGCAAGCAACGGGGCGATGCGCTGGCGCGTCTGCGGATTGGTGTCGCCTGCAAGCAGCTTGAGCGCTTCGAGCTTCTCGGCATGCGTGCCGTCGTCAAGCGCGAGATTGGCCCACAGCACATGCAGCTTGCTGCGCAACTCCGGATCGGTTTCATGCTTGCGCGCCGCGTCGACAATGGGGCGCGACGCCGTCTCGGGATGCGCAAGTATCGACGGCCTGCGCGCGCACGGCGCGATCGGGCGATTGCAGCACGAAGCCGCTCGCCGCGCTGTCCACTTGCGCACGCAGGGCATTGTTCAGTGTGAGGGACTGCAGATCGTCGGCCTTGACGGTGACGGGCTGGCCAGTGATCGCGTCCAGGTACTTCTCGCCGTCCTGACGCACCATGCCGGCGGCGGGTGCGAAGAACAGCGCGTCATTCTGCAAGGCTTGCAGGATCGGCCCGGCTTGTTCGGCGGGCGCAGCGGTCAGCGCGTTGAGCGCCTTGACCTTGGCATCGAAGTCGTCTTCGGCCAGCGGCTTGAGATCCGCCTGGGTCAGGGGTTGTCCGGCGGCCCACGCAGAACCTTGGGGCGTCGCGGCCAGACAGAAAGCGCACAGCAGTGCGGCAAGGGAATGAAACAACCAGCGGGACAAGCGCATCATGGCAATCCGATGCGTGGCGGCCGGTGTTGGGGCCGTCCGTCACGTCGTGCAGCGTCGTTCAAAGGACCGGCCGCGCTGTATGCGCCGCCGGTCCGCCTGATTACTTCACTTCGTCAGGCTTGCCCTCGTTGCCCGGGATGTACGGGCTCCACGGCTTGGCGCGGATCACCGTCGGCGTCTTCCACACGACGTTGAACTGGCCGTCGCCGCGCACCTCGCCAATCATCACGGGCTTGCTCAGGTGATGGTTGTTGTTCATCACCAGCGTGAAGCCCGACGGTGCCTTGAACTGCTGGCCGTACATCGCCTTGCGGACCTTGTCCACGTCGGTGGAGCCGGCCTTTTCGACGGCCTGCTTCCACATCATGATGCCGACGTAGGTGGCTTCCATCGGGTCGTTGGTGACGCGCTTGTCGCCACCGGGCAAGTTGTTGGCCTTGACCCACGCAGCCCACTTCTTCTTGAAGTCGTCGTTGACCGGGTTCTTGACCGACATGAAGTAGTTCCATGCCGCCAGGTGGCCCACCAGCGGCTTGGTGTCGATACCGCGCAGTTCTTCTTCACCCACCGAGAAGGCCACCACCGGCACGTCCTTGGCCTTGAGGCCGGCGTTGCCAAGTTCCTTGTAGAACGGCACGTTGGAGTCGCCGTTGATGGTCGACACCACGGCGGTCTTGCCGCCCTGCGAGAACTTCTTGATGTTGGCAACGATGGTCTGATAGTCGGAGTGGCCGAACGGGGTGTAGACCTCTTCGATGTCGCTGTCCTTCACGCCCTTGCTGTGCAGGAACGCGCGCAGGATCTTGTTCGTCGTGCGCGGATAGACGTAATCGGTACCGAGCAGGAAGAAGCGCTTGGCACCGCCGCCTTCCTTGCTCATCAGGTATTCCACGGCCGGAATGGCCTGCTGGTTGGGCGCCGCGCCGGTGTAGAAGACGTTCTTCGACATCTCTTCGCCTTCGTACTGCACCGGGTAGAACAGCAAACCGTTCAGCTCTTCATAGACCGGCAGCACCGACTTGCGCGACACCGACGTCCAGCAGCCGAACGTCACGGCCACCTTGTCCTGCGTCAGCAGCCCACGCGCCTTCTCGGCAAACAGCGGCCAGTTCGATGCCGGATCCACCACCACCGGCTCCAGCTTGCGGCCCAGCACGCCACCACTCTTGTTGATCTCGTCGATCGTCATCAGCGCAACGTCTTTCAGCGACGTCTCGGAGATGGCCATCGTGCCCGACAGCGAATGCAGGACGCCGACCTTGATCGGTTCTTTTGCCTGAGCAAACGCGAGGCTCGACACGGACAACAGCGTTGCGGCGGCGACGGCAGACAGCTTCAACAGCTCACGACGTTTCATTGCGGCTCCTTGGGTTTATTGGTGGCGAGAACGACTCCCCGGGGCCCAAAAGTGCAACTACCGTGCCATCGCATTTGGCTCATTCGAAGGGAAATTCGCGCCAAAACGGTGCCAAAGCCGCGCCAACTCAGCGCATTTGCTCATCGGAATGCGCCTGCTTGGGGCGCAAGACGACAAGCACAAAACAAGCGGGGCGCAAGGGCAAACCGATGCAAAAAGAAAGGCCGGCATTGCGCCGGCCTCGGAGCCTTGCGAAGAACGGGACTCAGGAATAGCGGCGCGAAATCGATTCGGCCACGCACACGGGGCGCTCCTGCCCCTCTCGCTCGATGGTCACGGCCCAGGTCATCTGTGCGCCGGTCAACGCGGGGGCGTTGGGCAGCGGCGGCAGCGCTTCCATTTCGACCAGCTTCACGCGAGCGCGCACGCGGCTGCCGACCGGCACCGGCGCCGTAAAGCGAACCTTGTTCAGGCCGTAGTTCACGCCCATCTTCACGTCGGACATCTCGATCGCATTGGCCATCAGCATCGGCAGCAGCGACAGCGTCAGAAAACCGTGCGCCACGGGTGCGCCAAACGGCGACTCACGCTTGGCACGCTCCACATCCACGTGAATCCACTGGTGATCGCCCGTGGCCTCGGCAAAGAGATTCACCTGTTGCTGCGTGATCTCGGTCCAGTCGCTCACGGCAACTTCCTGGCCGATCAAACCTTTCAGCTCGTCGAGCGATTCGATGATGCGCATCTGGGTTGTCTCCTTGTTGTGATGCGATGAGGTGTCATCAAGCCTTCGGGCGTCGGCCAAACAAGCCCATGCCCGTGACCGTGCAGACGAGTTCGCCGCGCTGGTTGCGCGCCTCCCAGCGGTTGACCGCCACGCCGCGGTCCGGCTTCGACTGCGACGGACGCACTTCCATGCACGTGCTCGACACCGACAGCGTGTCGCCCGGATACACCGGCTTCATCCAGCGGATTTCATCCACGCCCGGCGAGCCCATGCTGGCTGCCTTGCCCAGAAAGCCGGTCACCATCAGCCGCATCATGATCGAGCAGGTCATCCAGCCGCTCGAAATAATGCCGCCGTAGATGCTGTGCTTGGCGGCCTCTGCATCGATGTGGAACGGCTGCGGATCGTACTGCCGCGCAAAGGTCAGGATCTCCTCTTCGGTGACGGTGTAGGTGCCCATCTGCAGCGTGCGGCCGACCTCGAAATCGTCGAAGTAAAACTCGTACGGTAGCGTTGCTTCTGCCCTTTGGTTCTCAGCCATATCGTCTCCTCCAAATGACAACGCCCCGCACGAATGCGGGGCGTTCAGGTTTGCCGTTACGCCGCCTGCTGGAAGCCGGGCAGCGATGCGAAGCGTGCCAGGTGGTGATCCACATCACCCAGCGTCGTGTTGATCATCGTCAGCCGCTTGAACATATGTGCGGCCGGCAGTTCGTTCGTCACGCCCATGCCGCCGTGCAACTGCACCGCTTCCTGGCCAACATCACGCGCAGCCTGGCCGACACGTGCCTTGGCCGCCGACACATAGCGGCGGCGCGCCTCGACATCGCCATCTTCAAAGTGGGCAGCCGCAAGATACGTGATCGAACGCGCCTGCTCGCCATGGATGAACATGTCGACCATGCGGTGCTGCAGCGCCTGGAAGCGCGCGATGGGCACGCCAAACTGCTGGCGGGTCTTGGTGTACTCCAGCGTGGCGGCGTTCAGCGCATCGATCAGACCGATCGCTTCAGCGCACAACAGCACGCAGCCAAGATCGGCGACGGCATCGATGGTCTCCCACGCTTCGCCGGCCTTGCCCAGCAGCGTTGCCGACGCGTTGTCGAAGCGGATGTCCGCAGCGTGCAGGTTGTCGATCGTGCGGTAGTCCTTGACCGTCAGGCCAGCGGCATCGCGATCAACCACGAAGAGCGACAGGCCCGATGTATCGCGCGCTTCGCCGCCCGTGCGCGCCGAGACGATCAGCTTGTCCGCCTGCGCGCCATGCACCACAACCGCCTTCTCGCCGGCAAGCGTCCAACCGGCGCCCTGCTGCGTAGCGCGCGTGGTGACGTTGAACAGCTCGTAACGCGATTGGCGCTCGCCGAATGCAATGGCCAGCTTCACAGCGCCGCCAGCGACTTCTTCCAGCAGCGCTTCCTGACCGCCCGCAAGCTTCAGGGCCTGGGCGCCCAGCACGGTGGCCTGATACGGCTCCACCACCAGGCCGCGGCCCAGTTCCTGCATCACCACCAGCAGGTCCATCGCGCGGCCATCAAAACCGCCTTGTGCTTCAGGCACCGGCAGCGCGGTCAGGCCCAGTTCGGCCAGTGCATCCCAGTGGCCCTGCGACACACCTTCCGGCGAATACACGACCTTGTTGCGCGCCTCAAAGCTGTAGTCCTTCTCGATGAAGCGGCGCACCGCATCGGCCAGTTGCTTCTGTTCGTCGGTGAACGAGAAATCCATGTTTGTCTCCGCTATGTGTTCTGTCGCCGTTCTGCTCAGACGCCAAGGATCATCTGCGAGATGATGTTGCGCTGGATTTCGTTCGACCCGCCGTAGATCGAGGTCTTGCGATAGTTGAAGTAATACGGCGCGAGCGGGGCGGCATCGTTGTCGCCCGTCACGGCCTGCGAGGTGTCGCCTTCAAGGTAGCTCGGATCGAACGGCTGGGCATACGGCCCCACGGCCTCGACCATCAGCTCGGTCAGCATCTGCTGGATCTGCGTGCCCTTGATCTTGAGCAGCGACGCCTCGGGCCCGGGGCCCTTGCCGGCGTTCTCGCTCGACACCACGCGCAGCACCGTCATCTCCAGCGCCAGCAGTTCGATTTCCAACGACGCCACCTTGGCGCCGAATACCGGGTCCTGCAGCAGCGGCTTGCCATTCTTCTGGTGTTGCTTGGCAACGCGCTTGAGGAACGCCAATTCGCGCTTGGAATTGCCCACACGAGCAATGCCCGTACGCTCGTGGCCGAGTAGGTATTTGGCGTACGTCCATCCGCGGTTCTCATCACCGATCAGGTTCTGGACAGGCACCTTGACGTTGTCGAAGAAGACCTCGTTCACCTCGTGCTCTTCGTCCAGCATGATGATCGGGCGCACGGTAATGCCCGGCGTCTTCATGTCGATCAGCAGGAACGAGATGCCTTCTTGCTTCTTCGCATCGGGGTCGGTGCGGACGAGGCAGAAGATCATGTCGGCGTGTTGGCCGAGCGTCGTCCAGGTCTTCTGGCCGTTGACGATGTAGTGATCGCCTTCGCGCACAGCACGCGTCTTCACCGAGGCCAGATCGGACCCGGACCCCGGCTCCGAATAGCCCTGGCACCACCAGTCGGTGCAATCAACGATGCGCGGCAGGAAGTAACGCTTCTGCGCTTCATTGCCGTACTTCATGATCACGGGCGCGACCATGCTGACGCCGAACGGCAGCACGCCAGGCGCGCCGACCTGCGCGCACTCTTCGTCCCAGATGTGTTTTTGGATAGGGGACCAGCCGGTGCCGCCCCACTCGACCGGCCAGTGCGGTACCGACCAGCCCTTCGCTGCGAGCGCCTTGTGCCAGCGGACGAAATCGTCGCGGCTCAGGCGGCGGTGGTTCAACACCTTGTCCTGGATGTCCTTGGGAAGATTGGCTTCCAGCCAGCCGCGGACTTCCTGGCGGAACGCATCATCGGCCGCCGAGTAATTCAGATCCATGCCTGTCTCCTGTGGTTGGCTCCCCACCGTGGCAAATCGGTGAAGAACGTTCTGTCGGACCGGCGCGGACCTGAATCGGGGCTGCTAGTGCACGGGCTGCTTCAGCGCGTCGGGCACCAGCAGCGGCATCACGTCGATGCCTTCCTCTGCCAGTTCCTGCGCTTCCTCCCGAGACGTCGTCCCGCGAATGCCCCGCTCCGGCGCCTCGTTGTAGTGCATGCGGCGCGCCTCTTCTGCAAACCGCTCACCGACGTCCTCGGTATTGGCAAGGACATGGCGGACGGCTTTCAGGTAAAGCTGTTGCAGGGTTGCGGGCGCACTGCCCTCGCCTTCGGCCGCCTTGCCGGCGCCGCTCTTGTGGGCGGTCTCCGTACGAGACGACGACAGATTCAGGCGCGGCGCACTCGGCAAGCGCTCAACCTCGTTGTGGCCGCAAACAGGGCACGTCAATAGCCCGCGCTCTTGCTGCGATTGCAGATCGGCATCGGAGCCGAACCAGCCTTCGAAGCGATGGTCATTGGCACAGCGGAGGTCCAACACTTTCATGATCGGTCCAGCGCATGGGGATGAGTGTATCCCCGATTCAAAAATTTGTGAACGGTCGTGCTAATTTTTTCGCACGACCGTTCGCCATGGTAGCGAAGACAGCAAAATCGTGCGATCAAGCGAGAGCAGCAAGCGGCTCAGGCTGCACCTGGGGTCCAGGCTCCGGACAGAATCTTCTCGAGCCAGAACGTGCCGATGATGGTCTTCACATCCGAAATTTTGCCATCGCGCACCCAATCGATAAGCTGACCAGCCGAGGTGACAAAAGTCTCGAGAAATTCGCCTTCATCGAGCATCGCTTCGCCTTGCTTCAGATCCCGGGCAAGATAAATGTCGATGAATTCAGTGGAATACGAAATGACCGGGTGGATGCGTGTGAGGTAGTCCCAGCGCTCGGCCGTGTAGCCTGTTTCCTCCCGCAGTTCGCGCTTGCCGCATGCCAGCGCGCCTTCCTGCGGGTCGAGCTTGCCGGCTGGAAACTCGATCATCACCCTGTCGACTGGATAGCGAAACTGGCGCTCCATGAGCACGGTGCCATCGTCGAACAGCGGAATCATCATCACCGCACCGGGATGAACCAGATATTCGCGGCTGGCATTTCGGCCGTCCGGCAGACGGACGATGTCCTGCTTGAGCGTGAGGAATTTGCCCTGGTGCATCAGCGCAGAGGCCACCTGCGTCTCGCGCAGGCCGGCGTCCGAGTCCTGCGCAGTCTCAGAGGTTTCGTTCGGCGGGGTGTGATCGGACATGGCGCTCTCTCATGCCGAGACAGCGGGAACCTGCCCGGCGGGAATTAACGGGATTCGCGGGGATGGCGAACCAGGTATTGCCACGTAAAGCCGGGAACGCGAACACCAGCATCAGGCATGCGGTGATCGCGTAGAACTGCCAGCCTTGCGCAAACGCATTGCCCTGGCTCGATTCAATACCGAAGCCGATCAGCCCAACCACAACATACATGGCAATCAGCTCGGTGCCGCGCAGCCAGAACGGCTTGCGCGGCCAGCGCGCCGGCACCAGTGCCAGCACGCGTTGGTTGACGAACGGCAGGTTGGCACAGATCAGTGCCAACACGATGACAAACAGGCCGCCCGTCGACGTGCTCATGACGCTCGGCGTGTTACGAAGCCAGCGTCAGGCGGATCGCCTGATAGCACACGGCCATCAGCCCGGCCGGGAAGATACCGAGCAACAACACCAGCAAGCCATTGATCGACAGCAGCGAGCGCAGGCCGAAGGTGGCTTCCACAGGGCCTTCGTCAGCCGGCACGTCGAAGTACATGACCTTGATGACACGCAGGTAGTAGAACGCGCCCACGAGCGAGAACAGCACCGCCACAACGGCCAGCCACGACATGCCCGCATCGACCACTGCGCCCAGCACCGACAGCTTGGCGTAGAAGCCGACCGTCGGCGGCAGGCCCGCCAGCGACATCATGATGAACAGCATCAGCAGCGCAAACCACGGGCTCTTTTTCGACAAGCCTTTCAGGTCCGCAATGTCCTCTGCCTCGTAGCCCTTACGGGACAGCAGCAGGATGATGCCGAACGCGCCCAGTGCGGTCAGCACGTAGGTAATGGCATAGAACATCGACGCGCTGTAGGCCTGGGCCGTCAAATCCGGCTTGCCAGAGCTGACGCCCGATACCAGACCCAGCAGCAGGAAGCCCATGTGGGAGACCGTCGAATAGCCCAGCAGTCGCTTGAAGTTAGTCTGCACAACGCCCGTGATATTGCCGATGGCCAGCGACACGACGGCCAGCACGATCAACATGTTCTGCCAGTCGAACGCCAGCGGCAGCAGGCCCTCCACCAAGATACGCAGCGTCATCGCGAATGCAGCCACCTTCGGTGCGCCGGCAATCAACAGTGTCACAGCCGTCGGCGAGCCCTGGTACACGTCGGGGACCCACATGTGGAACGGTGCCACGCCAAGCTTGAAGCCCAGGCCAGCAACAATGAACACCACGCCAAACACGAGGATCGTCTTGTTGATCTCACCGTTCTTGATGGCGTCAAACACCTTGCCCAGTTCCAGCGAGCCGGTCGCGCCGTACAGCATCGACATGCCGTACAGCAGCAGGCCCGATGCCAGTGCGCCGAGGATGAAGTACTTCATGGCCGATTCGGACGACACGTCCGAACGGCGACGCAGCGCTACCAGCGTGTACGACGCCAGCGACAGCAGTTCCAGGCCCAGATAGAGCACGAGGAAGTTGTTGCCGGTGATCATCACCACCTGACCGCCCAGTGTAAACAGGGCGAACATGTAGAACTCACCCGCATACATGTCGCGGTCGGCGAGATAGCGGCGCGTGTACACCAGCGTGGCAAACAAGGTCAGCGCACAGAACGACGCCAGCACGTTGGCCATCGGATCGATCACGGCCATGTTGCCGAAGACGTAGTGCGTCTCACCGTTCGCGGCGTTCAACGCGAACCAAACGGCCAGCACCAGCGTAATCACCAACGAAACCGGATACGCCACGCTGCTTCGTTTCTGGCCACGTGCCAAGTCAATCCAGTTGACGGCACCAATGCCCAGCGCGAGAAAAACGATTGGGGCAAAAGCCGCAATAGAGGAGGACGATTGCATAGTTTCTTCTCGCTGCTTACAGCTTCGACTGAGCCACGTGGGTCAGCAGATTGACCACGGACGCATGCATGACATCGGTGAAGGGCTTCGGATACAGGCCCATGTACAGGGTGGCGATCGCGAGCACGCCCAGCATGAAGAACTCGCGGCAATTCAGGTCCTTCAGCTCAGCCACATGCTTGTGCGTCACATCACCGAAGATCACGCGCTTGACCATCCACAGCGAATACGCTGCGCCAAAGATCAGCGCCGTCGCAGCCAACAGGCCAATCCAGAAGTTGAATTTCACGGAACCCAAGATGACCATGAACTCGCCGACGAAACCCGAGGTTGCCGGCAGGCCGCAGTTTGCCATCGCAAAGAAGACCGACAGCGCCGCGAACTTCGGCATCGTGTTCACCACACCGCCGTAATCGGCGATCTGACGCGAGTGCACCCGGTCGTACAGCACGCCGATGCACAGGAACATCGCACCCGAGACGAAGCCGTGCGAGATCATCTGGACGATAGCGCCCTCCACACCGATCTCGTTGAAGATGAAGAAGCCCAGCGTGACGAAGCCCATGTGCGCGATCGAGGAATACGCGACCAGCTTCTTCATGTCGGCCTGCACGAGCGCCACCAGACCGATGTAGATCACGGCAACCAGCGAAATCGCGATGATGAACGCGGACAGGCTATGGCTGGCATCCGGCGCGATCGGCAGCGAGAACCGCAGGAAACCGTAGGCGCCCAGCTTCAGCATGATCGCAGCCAGCACCACCGAACCGCCGGTCGGCGCTTCCACGTGGGCATCCGGCAGCCAGGTGTGCACCGGCCACATCGGCACCTTCACGGCAAAGGCCATAAAGAAGGCCAGGAAGATCAGGATCTGCTCGTTCATCGAGAGCTTGACCTGATGCCACTGCAGGATTTCGAACGTGCCGCTGTGGAAATACAGGTACAGCAGCGCAACCAGCGTCAGCAGCGAGCCCAGCAGCGTGTACAGGAAGAACTTGAACGCTGCATAGACGCGGTTCGGGCCGCCCCATACACCGATGATGATGTACATCGGGATCAGCGTGGCTTCGAAGAATACGTAGAACAGCAGACCGTCGAGCGACGCAAATACGCCGATCATCAGACCCGAGAGAATCAGGAACGCAGCCATGTACTGCGCCACGCGCTCGGTAATCACTTCCCAGGCGGCGATGACGACGATGACAGTGATGAACGCGGTCAGCACCACGAACCACATCGAAATGCCGTCGACACCCAAGTAGTAGCTGATGTGGAAGCGCTCGATCCACGACGACTTCTCGACGAACTGCATCGCAGCCGTCGTCTTGTCGAAACGCGTGATCAGCGGCAACGTCATCACAAAGCTGATCAGCGAGCCGATCAGCGACATCCAGCGGACATAACCGGGATTGCGGTCTGAGCCCGAGGCCAGCACCAGCACGCCGAAGAAGATCGGCAGCCAGATCGCAAAAGACAGAACCATTTTTGTAATCCCTTATTTGCCTGCCAGGAACACGAAATACGTCAGCAGCCCAACCGTGCCGATGATCATCGCGAACGCATAGTCATAGATGAAGCCGGACTGGAGCAGGCGCACGACAGTCGCGAACCAGCCCACCAGACGCGCGCTGCCGTTGACGACAACACCGTCGATCACACCTTGATCGCCGCCCTTCCACAGGCCGCGGCCGAACTTGACCGCACCGTTGGCAAAGACGATCTCGTTGATCTTGTCCATGTAGTACTTGTTGTCCAGCAGCTTGTAGACACCGGAGAAACGCTTGGCGATCGCCGCCGGAATATCCGGACGCTTCAAGTAGAAGAACCACGACAGCACAACACCCGACACCAACAGAATGAACGGTGCCGACGTGAAGCCGTGCAGCGCCATCGCCACCCAGCCGTGGAAGTCTTCGGCCAGCACCTTCATGGCTTCATGGTTTTCGCTGTTGAAGATGACTTCCGAGAACACCACACCGTGCTTGAAGAACTCGCCGAACAGCATCGGCTGGATCGCCATTGCACCGATGATGATCGACGGGATCGCCAAGAGCACCAGCGGCACCGTCACCACCCACGGCGACTCGTGCGGTTTTTGACCGGGCGCCAGACCATGGTGATGGTCGTGATCACCTTCTTCCTCTTCATGATGGTCGTGGTGGGCGTGGGCCTTGCCGAAACGCTCTTCACCGTGGAACACCAGGAAGTACATGCGGAACGAGTAGAACGCGGTCACGAACACGCCCGCCAGCACGGCCCAGTAGGCGAAGCCCGCGCCCGGCAGGTGCGATTCACGCACCGCTTCGATGATCGAGTCCTTGGAATAGAAGCCCGAGAAGAACGGCGTGCCGATCAGCGCCAAGGAACCCACCAGCGAAGTCAGCCACGTGATTGGCATGTACTTGCGCAGGCCGCCCATGTTGCGCATGTCCTGATCGTGGTGCATGCCGATGATGACCGAGCCGGCACCCAGGAACAGCAGCGCCTTAAAGAAGGCGTGCGTCATCAGGTGGAACACGGCCACTTGGTATGCCGATGCACCTAGCGCGACGGTCATGTAGCCCAGCTGAGACAGCGTGGAGTACGCCACCACACGTTTGATGTCGGTCTGGATGATGCCCAGGAAGCCCATGAACAGCGCGGTGATGGCGCCGATGATCAGCACGAACGACAGCGCGGTGTCCGACAGCTCGAATAGCGGCGACATGCGTGCGACCATGAAGATACCGGCCGTCACCATGGTGGCCGCGTGAATCAGTGCGGAAATCGGGGTCGGGCCTTCCATCGAGTCCGGCAGCCACACATGCAGCGGGAACTGTGCGGACTTACCCATCGCACCGATGAACAGGCAGATGCAGGCGACCGTCAGCATGTGCCAGTCAGTGCCCGGGAAGCCGATCGTGGCCAGGTTGTCGCGGGCGGCGAACACGTCGGCGTAGCTCAGGCTACCGCTGTACGCCAGCAGCAGGCCGATACCGAGCACGAACCCAAAGTCGCCCACGCGGTTGACCAGGAACGCCTTCATGTTGGCGTAGATGGCCGTCGGACGCTTGAACCAGAAGCCGATCAGGAGGTACGACACCAGACCCACCGCTTCCCAGCCGAAGAACAGCTGCAGGAAGTTGTTGCTCATCACGAGCATCAACATCGAGAACGTGAACAGCGAGATGTACGCGAAGAACCGGTTGTAACCGTCGTCTTCCGCCATGTAGCCGATGGTGTAGATGTGCACCATCAGGGAGACAAAGGTCACCACGCACATCATCATCGCCGTGAGCGAATCGATGAGGAAGCCGACTTCCATCTTCAGCGAGCCGACCGTCATCCACTCATAGACGGTGCCGTTGTAGCCGGCACCATTGATGACGTCGGACAACGTCAGCGCCGACAGGATGAAGGCGATCGCAACACCGAGGATGGTGACGCTGTGGGATGCCGTGCGGCCGATCTTCTCGCCAAAGAACTTGGTGCCGAACAGCCCGGCGATCGCTGCGCCGGCCAGCGGCGCGAGCGGAATCGCCAGCAGCAGGTTGGGATTGAGCGTGGTAGCCATGGAACGCTTCTTATAGGTGGATGCGGAGGTCAGCCCTTGAGGCTGTCCAGATCGTCGACGTTGATGGTGTCCAGATTACGGAACAGCACCACCAGGATGGCGAGACCAATCGCGGATTCCGCCGCGGCCACCGTCAGGATGAAAAACACGAACACCTGCCCCGCCAGATCGCCCAAGTAGTGGGAGAACGCGACGAAGTTCAGGTTGACCGCCAGCAGCATCAGTTCGATCGCCATCAGCAGCACGATGACGTTCTTGCGGTTCAGGAAGATGCCGACGATGCTGATGGCAAACAGCACCGCGCCGAGCACGAGGTAATGGGCAAGGGATAGCGAAGACATATGGGTTCTCCCGGGGCTCAGCTCTTGGATTCAGCCGAAGCTGCGCCAGCCGACTTTTCCGCCGGCATCGAGACCAGACGCACGCGGTCCTTGCGCTTCACGCGGATTTGATCGGACACGTTCTGTGCCTTGGTGTCCTTGCGACGGCGAGCGGTCAGGGCCACGGCGGCGACAATCGCCAGCAGCAGCACCGCGCCGGCCACTTCAAAGGCATAGATGTAATCGGTGTAGATGAGCTTCCCGAGCGCTTGCGTGTTCGGGCCGGTAAAGCCCTTCGGCAGCTCCTGCACGGGCTGCACACGTCCCATGAAGGTCTTGGTCAGCACGACAGCCATTTCCAGGATGATGACCACGCCGACGAAGGCTGCCATCGGCACATAGGTCCAGAAATCGCGTCGCAGGTGTTCGATGTCGATATCGATCATCATCACCACGAACAGGAACAGCACCATCACCGCCCCAACGTAGACCAGCACCAGCGTGATGGCGAGAAATTCCGCCTTGAGCAGCATCCAGATCGCCGCCGCGGTGAAGAACGAGAGCACGAGGAACAGCGCCGCGTGCACCGGGTTCTTCGCGGTGATGACCTTCAGCGCTGCGAGCACCAGCACGAGCGCGAAACAGTAGAAGATGATCGTCGTGATTTCCATGATCCTGGCACGGGCCGTTTTGCGGCACGCGCTTGTCCGAAGCCGCGATGGCCTGACGCCACCGCAACTGGTTGGCTCTCGAAGAGCCGTTGTCCAACCGGGATGTCAACTGCAACGCCCGCCAACTCCAGCTGCACGGCGGACGTCTTGAATCAGCGGTACTTTGCGTCGGCCGCCTTATTGGCCGCAATTTCCGGCTCGAAGCGATCACCCACGGCCAGCAGCATGTCTTTGGTGAAATACAGGTCGCCGCGCTTTTCACCGTGGTATTCCAGGATGTGCGTCTCGACGATGGCGTCCACCGGGCAAGCCTCTTCACAGAAGCCGCAGAAAATGCATTTGGTCAGGTCGATGTCATAGCGCGTGGTGCGGCGGGTGCCGTCGTCGCGCTGATCCGACTCGATCGTGATGGCCAGGGCTGGGCACACGGCTTCGCACAGTTTGCAAGCGATGCAGCGTTCTTCGCCGTTCGGATAGCGACGCAGTGCATGCAGACCGCGAAAGCGCGGCGACAGCGGCGTCTTCTCTTCCGGAAAGAGAACAGTGATCTTGCGCGCGAACAGATAGCGCCCGGTCAGCGCTAGGCCCTTGAAGAGTTCCTTCAGGAGCAGGCTGTTAAAGAATTCCTTGATGGCAAGCAACATGGTGCCTTCCTATTGTCCCGTTACTTCCAGATGTTCCACGGCGACACCAACCAGATGGCGACGACGACAAGCCAGCCCACAGTGAGCGGAATGAAGATCTTCCAGCCCAGACGCATGATCTGGTCATAGCGATAACGCGGGAACGATGCGCGCAGCCAGATGAAGACCGACAGCAGCAGGAAAACCTTGATCAGCAGCCAGAAGAAGCCCGGAATCCAGTTGAGGACCGGGGCGTCGATCGGCGACGCCCAGCCGCCCAGGAACAGCGTTGCGGTCAGCGCCGAGATCACGATCATGTTGATGTACTCGGCCAGGAAGAACAGCGCGAACGCCATGCCCGAGTACTCGATCATGTGGCCGGCCACGATTTCGGATTCGCCTTCCACCACATCGAACGGGTGGCGGTTCGTTTCAGCCACACCCGAGATGAAGTAGACGCCGAACATCGGCAGCAGCGGCAGCCAGTTCCACGAGAGAATGTTGATGCCGTGACCCGCAAAGAAACCGCGGTTCTGCGAGTTGACGATGTCCGACAGGTTCAGGCTGCCCGTCACCATCAGCACCGTCACAAGCGCGAAGCCCATCGCGATTTCGTACGAAATCATCTGTGCCGAGGCACGCATCGCACCGAGGAACGCGTACTTCGAGTTCGAAGCCCAGCCCGCCAGAATCACGCCGTACACGCCTACAGAGCTGATCGCCATCACGTACAGCAGGCCGGCGTTGATGTTCGACACCATCGCCTCGGCCTGGAACGGAATCACCGCCCAGATCGCAACAGCGGGCATCAGCACCATCAGCGGCGCAATGATGTACATGCCACGGCTGACAGCGCTCGGCACCATGACTTCCTTGAGCAGCAGCTTCAGCACGTCGGCAATCGGCTGCAGCAGGCCCATCGGGCCCACACGGTTCGGGCCCAGACGCACGTGCATCCAGCCGATGAGCTTGCGCTCCCACAGGATCAGGTAAGCCACGCACAGCAGCAGCGGCAGAATGATGCAGACCGCACGGACCAGCGTCCAGATCAGCGGCCACCACCCACCGAAGGTGGCGGTACCGAAAGAAGTAATCGACTCGATCATGTTGACCCTTACACCGTAGCCGCCAGCGCGGACGATTCAACCTTCTCAACGCTTACCGCACCGAACATGGCCCCCAGCTGCGCCGACGCCTCGGTCGCGGTGGGCACACGGATCACGCCGGAAGCCAGTGACTTGTCCAGCACTGCCGGTAGCACCACACTGGTCTGCCCTTGCGTCACGCGCACGGCATCACCATTGACCAGGCCCAGCTGTGCATAGAGATCTGCCGGCACGCCAGCGCGCACTGCGGCGCGTGCTGCAGCCGTCAGTTGCAGGGAGCCCGCACGACGCACGATCGGGTCGGCGTGGTAGATCGGCACATCGGCCAGACGTTCGATGCCTGCCGCAGCGGCAGCAGGCGCGGCGGTCTGTGCGGTCGTCGCGTTCGACAAACGCTCGCTGACCGGCTTGGCCAGCACCTCGTCGCGCACCACTTCCGAGCTGTCGTATTCGAAGCCCGGGACGTTCAGCAGGTTGCCCAGCACGCGCAGAACCTTCCAGGCGGGACGCGAATCGCCCAGGCCGCGCACAACGCCGTTGAAGCTTTGTGGCAGGCCTTCGCAGTTGATGAACGTGCCCGAGGTTTCCGTGAACGGAGCCGTCGGCAGCAGCACATCTGCGTACTCGAGTGCAGCGCGGGAAGCAAACGGAGCGAGCACGATCACGGTGTCAGCCTGGTCCAGTGCGGCACGGGCCTGCACGGGGTTCGCAGTATCGAATTCCGGCTCAGCGCCCAGCAGCACGTAAGCGCGACGCGGTTGCGCCAGCATGGCGGCGGCGTCCAGACCATTGCCTTGCGGCAACGCACCGGCAATGTAGCCGCCCACGGTGTTGGCCGCTTCCGTCAGGAAACCCAGCGTCGCGCCGGTCTGCTGCGCCACCCACTGGGCCAGCGCATGCAGTTGCGAGAACTGCGGATGCGCCACAGCAGCGTTACCGAGGAACACAGCCTTACGTTCTCCCGACGCCAGGCTTGCAGCGATGCGCTTCGCAACGTCACCGGCTTCGATGCTATCGGTGCCACCCGGGCGGGCAACGTTGTTGGCAGCCGCCACCGCCACCGCAACTTGCGACAGCAGCGACAGCCATTGCGACGGCGCGCCCAGCAACTGCGTAGCAGGCATCAGCAAATCTTCGCCACCTGCGCCAATCACGCTCAGTTGCGCACCCTTCTTGCCTGCCTGACGCAGACGCGCGGCCAGCAGCGGGTGATCCTTGCGCAAGAAAGAGCCTACGATCAGCGTACGCTGCAGCAGCGACACGTCGGCGATCGGCATGCCGAGCCACGGAGCGCCCGTCGGCTTGACCGAGAAATCGGACTGACGCAGACGGAAATCGACGTTGTCGCTGCCAATGCCGCGCACCAGCTTTTGCAACAGGAAGAGTTCTTCCAGCGTGCTGTGCGGGCTTGCCAGTGCACCGATCTGCTCGGCACCGTGATCACGCTTGATCTCATTGAGGCCGTTGGCCACGTATTCCAGCGCGGTGGTCCAGTCGACCGCGTTCCACTGACCGCCTTGCTTGAGCATCGGCTGGGTCAGGCGGTCGTCGCTGTTCACGCCTTCATAGGCGAAGCGGTCCTTGTCAGACAGCCAGCATTCGTTGATGGCTTCGTTGTCCAGCGGCAGAACGCGCATCACGCGCTGATTCTTTGTCTGGACGATCACGTTGGCGCCCAGGCCATCGTGCGGCGACACCGACTTGCGGCGTGCCAGTTCCCACGTACGGGCCGAATAGCGGAACGGCTTGCTGGTCAGCGCGCCAACGGGGCACAGGTCGATCATGTTGCCCGACAACTCGGAGTCAACAGTCTGACCGACAAACGTCGTGATCTCGGAATGCTCGCCGCGATTGAGCATGCCCAGTTCCATCACGCCGGCAATTTCCTGACCGAAACGGACGCAGCGCGTGCAGTGAATGCAGCGCGTCATCTCTTCCATGGAGATCAGCGGGCCCACATTCTTGTGGAACACCACACGCTTTTCTTCCTGGTAGCGCGATTCAGACTTGCCGTAACCCACAGCCAAGTCCTGCAACTGGCACTCGCCGCCCTGATCGCAGATCGGGCAATCCAGCGGGTGGTTGATCAGCAGGAACTCCATCACGGACTTCTGCGCCTTCACCGCCTTCTCGGAATTCGTGAAGACCTTCATGCCCGCGGTGACGGGCGTGGCGCAGGCCGGCAGCGCCTTGGGCGCCTTCTCGACCTCGACCAGGCACATCCGGCAGTTGGCCGCGACAGACAGTTTGCGGTGATAGCAGAAGTGAGGAATGTAGGTGCCCGTCTGGCGAGCCGCCTCCATCACCAGGCTGCCTTCAGCAACCTCGACCTTCTTGCCATCGATTTCGATTTCAACCATGTTCTGCCACGCTTAAATGTAGGTGGGCACCATGCACTGCTTGTGTTCGACGTGATACGCGAACTCGTCCCAGTAGTGCTTGAGCATGCCGCGGACCGGCATCGCGGCGGCATCGCCGAGCGCGCAAATGGTCCGGCCCATGATGTTTTCAGCCACGTTGTTCAGCAGGTCCAGATCTTCCTGGCGGCCCTTGCCGTGCTCGATGCGATCGACGACGCGGTACAGCCAGCCGGTGCCCTCACGGCACGGCGTGCACTGGCCGCACGACTCTTCGTAATAGAAATACGACAGACGCAGCAGCGACTTCACCATGCAGCGCGTTTCGTCCATCACGATGACGGCGCCCGAGCCGAGCATCGAACCCGCCTTGGCGATCGAGTCGTAGTCCATGTCGGAGGCCATCATCAGATCAGCCGGCACCACCGGCGCCGACGATCCACCCGGGATCACAGCCTTGAGCTTCTTGCCACCGCGCATGCCGCCGGCGAGCTCCAGCAGCTTGGAGAACGGCGTACCGAGCGGAATCTCGTAGTTGCCCGGACGCTCCACGTCGCCGGACACAGAGAAGATCTTCGAGCCGCCGTTGTTCGGCTTGCCCATCTTCAAGTAGTTATCCGGACCGATGGCCAGCAGGAACGGCACCGCGGCAAAGGTTTCGGTGTTATTGATGGTGGTCGGCTTGCCGTACAGGCCAAAGCTCGCCGGGAACGGCGGCTTGAAACGCGGCTGGCCCTTCTTGCCTTCCAGCGACTCGAGCAGTGCGGTTTCTTCACCGCAGATGTACGCGCCATAGCCATGGTGCGCATGCAGCTGAAAGTTGAAGCCGGAGCCCAGGATGTTGTCACCGAGGAAGCCCGCAGCGCGCGCCTCTTCCAGTGCCTGTTCGAAGATCTTGTATTCGTTCCAGATCTCGCCGTGGATGTAGTTGTACCCCACGGTGATGCCCATCGCGTAGCCGCCGATGGCCATACCTTCGATCAGCGCGTGCGGGTTGTAACGGATGATGTCGCGATCCTTGAACGTGCCCGGCTCGCCTTCATCCGTGTTGCAGACCAGGTATTTCTGGCCCGGGAACTGGCGCGGCATGAAGCTCCACTTCAGGCCGGTGGGGAAGCCTGCACCGCCACGGCCGCGGAGGCCCGAGGCTTTCACGTCGGCAATGACTTGCTCGGGGGTGATCTTCTCGGTAAGGATGCGCTTGAGCTGTTGATAGCCGCCACGCTTGACGTAATCTTCGAGGTGCCAGTTGTCGCCGTTCAGACCGGCGAGAATCAACGGCTGGATATGTCGATCGTGCAGGGAGGTCATTTACTTGCCTGCTCCGGTGGTCGGCGCCTTCGACTGGAGGTCGGCGATCAGCGCGTCGAGCTTCTCGTTGCTCATGAAGCTGCACATGTGGGTGTTGTTGACGATCATGACCGGTGCATCACCGCACGCGCCCATGCACTCGCCTTCCTTCAGCGTGAAGTTGCCGTCGGCCGTGGTCTCGTTGAAACCGATGCCCAGCTTCTTCTTCAGGTAGTCGGCAGCACGTTCGCCGCCGGACAGCGCGCACGGCAAGTTCGTGCACACCGACAGCTTGAATCGGCCGACCGGCTTGGTGTCGTACATGTTGTAGAACGTCGCCACTTCCTCGACCCACACCGGCGGCATTTCGAGGTACTCGGCCACGAACTGCATGACTTCGGGCGAGACCCAGCCTTTCTCGCTCTGCGCGACCGCCAGCGCCGCCATCACGGCGGACTGCTTCTGGTCGGCGGGATATTTCGCGACCGCCCGGTCGATTTCCTTGAGAGCTTCTGCTGATAGCATGTTCGTTGCGATTGGTGCGGGACGCGGGGCGTATTACCTGACTGCCTTACCCCGGCGTGCGTCCTCGTTTCACAGCCGCGCTTGCCTGCGCGTCAAACCGTTGTTTCCTGCGGGTTCAGCGATCGATCTCGCCAAACACGATGTCTTGCGTACCGATGATCGTCACCGCATCGGCGATCATGTGACCCTTCGCCATTTCGTCGAGCGCGGCCAGATGAACGAAGCCTGGGGCGCGGATCTTCAGGCGGTACGGTTTGTTGGCGCCGTCGGAGATGGCATAGATGCCGAACTCGCCCTTCGGGTGCTCAACGGCGGCATACGCCTCGCCTTCTGGCACATGCATACCTTCGGTGAAGAGCTTGAAGTGGTGAATCAGCTCTTCCATGTTGGTCTTCATGTCCACGCGCGACGGCGGCGCCACCTTGTGGTTATCGGTGATCACCGGGCCCGGGTTCTTGCGCAGCCACTCAATGCACTGACGGATGATGCGATTGCTCTGACGCATCTCTTCCACGCGCACCAGATAACGGTCGTAGCAATCGCCGTTCACGCCGACCGGGATATCGAAATCGATGCGGTCGTACACCTCGTACGGCTGCTTCTTGCGCACGTCCCATTCGATGCCAGAACCACGCAGCATCGCACCGGAGAAGCCCTTGTTCAGTGCACGCTCCGGACTCACCACGCCGATGCCAACCAGGCGCTGCTTCCAAATCCGGTTGTCCGTCAGCAGCGTTTCGTATTCGTCAACGTACGTCGGGAAGCGGTTGGTGAAGTCTTCGATGAAGTCCAGCAGCGAACCCGAACGCGCTTCATTCAGCGCAGCCAGTGCCTTCTCGTTGCGCACCTTGGATGCCTTGTATTGCGGCATCGTGTCGGGCAGGTCGCGATACACGCCGCCCGGACGGTAGTAGGCTGCGTGCATGCGCGCGCCTGACACCGCCTCGTACATATCGAACAGATCTTCGCGCTCGCGGAAGGCGTACAGGAACACCGCCATGGCGCCCACGTCCAGCGCGTGCGAACCGATCCACATCAGATGGTTCATGATCCGCGTGATCTCGTCGAACATGACGCGGATGTACTGGGCGCGCAGCGGCACCTCGAGACCCAGCAGGCGCTCGATTGCCATCACGTAGGCGTGCTCGTTGACCATCATCGACACGTAGTCGAGACGGTCCATGTACGGCACGCTTTGAATCCAGGTCTTCTGTTCGGCGAGCTTTTCCGTCGCGCGATGCAGCAGACCAATGTGCGGGTCGGCACGTTGAATGACTTCGCCGTCCAGCTCAAGCACAAGGCGCAGCACGCCGTGTGCGGCCGGGTGTTGCGGACCGAAGTTCAGGGTGTAGTTCTTGATATCTGCCATGATCGGGCGCCCTTCAGTGCTTCAGACCACCGTATTGATCCTCGCGGATCACACGCGGCGTAATCTCGCGCGGCTCGATGGTTACCGGCTGGTAGACCACGCGGCGCTGCACCGGGTCATAGCGCATTTCAACGTAACCCGACACGGGAAGTCCTTGCGGAACGGATGGCCAATGAAGCCGTAGTCGGTCAGGATGCGGCGCAGATCCGGATGGCCTTCGAAAACGAGTCCGTACAAGTCGAAGGCTTCCCGCTCGTACCAATCGGCGGAATTCCAGATCGTGGTCACTGACGACACCACGGGCAGGTCGTCATCCGGCGCGAACACGCGCACGCGAACGCGCCAGTTGTGCGTGATCGAGAGCAGATGCGACACAGCGGCAAAACGCGGGCCGTTCCAGGCGCCGTCGCCGTAGTCGGCATAATCGACGCCACACAGGTCGATCAGTTGCTCGAATTTGAGCGAGACATCGTCGCGCAGCGTGTGCATGACGTCGTAGTAATCGGCAGCCTTCACTACGAGAGTGAGTTCGCCGATCGACTCGATCAGGCTTTGAACGCGATTACCCAGCGCTTTTTCCAGCGCGGCCTTCAAGGTGGCAAGCTTCTCGGTCATGTCAGGCCTTGCGCGCGATGGTGTTGGTGCGACGGATCTTGGCCTGCAACTGGATGATGCCGTAGATCAGCGCTTCGGCCGTCGGCGGGCAGCCCGGCACGTACACGTCGACCGGCACGATGCGATCACAGCCGCGCACGACAGAATACGAATAGTGGTAGTAACCACCGCCGTTCGCGCACGAACCCATCGAGATGACCCAGCGAGGCTCGGCCATCTGGTCGTACACCTTACGCAGCGCCGGGGCCATCTTGTTGCACAGCGTGCCGGCCACGATCATCACGTCGGACTGACGCGGCGACGGACGGAACACCACGCCGAAACGGTCCAGGTCGTAACGGGATGCGCCTGCGTGCATCATTTCCACAGCGCAGCACGCCAAGCCGAACGTCATCGGCCACAGGGACCCAGTACGGGTCCAGTTGATCAGCTTGTCAGCGGTTGTCGTGACAAAGCCTTCGTTGAGTACGCCTTCGATCGCCATTTCACATCACTCCCAATCGAGCGCGCCTTTTTCCAGATGTAGACGAAGCCCACGAGAAACTCGAGAAGAAACACGCCCATCGCGAAGAACCCCGGCCAGCCGATCTCGCGCAGCGCCACGCCCCAAGGGAAAAGGAACGCCGTCTCCAGATCGAACAGGATGAACAGGATGGCGATGAGGTAATAGCGCACGTCGAACTTCATGCGCGCGTCTTCGAATGCTTCGAAGCCGCACTCGTACGGCGAGAGCTTGTCAGGATCGGGATTGTTCGGACCGAGAACTCGGCCGATGGTCATCAGAGCAAGGCCAAGGCCCACGCCGACAACGATGAACAACAGTACGGGGAAATAGGCTTCGAGGTTCAAGGGACGCCCGCCTTTTTGAATGGTTGCAACAGCACTGCCCGCAGGCGGCGCCTTGTCGCCCCATCGAAGGCGCCGGGTCCGCAGCCTTACGACGCCTCGACAGCGCGTCGTCTTGCGGAGGGGCCTGCGCGGAACATCCCGTTGAACAGACCCCGAATTTGATTGGTGCCGACGGCGAGACTCGAACTCGCACAGCTTTCGCCACTACCCCCTCAAGATAGCGTGTCTACCAATTTCACCACGTCGGCTGGGGGAAGAAACTCTATCAGGAAGCCGGTTGAGACTTAACGCCCTTGCCGTTTCCCGTATTGTTCCAAGCCTTGCATTCTACCGCAAAGCAACGCTTTTGTTCAATGCACAAACAAAAATCTTATGCGTCGCGACACGCCGGAAAACCTCTACGGCGCGCCGCCATCGTTACATCAAATTACTTCGGGACAGCGGGTGCGGAAGCCGCACCCGACGCGGCGGCAGGAGCCGAAGCCGCAGGGGCTGACGCCGTGGACGTAACAGGCGCAACCGAACCCATCACACCCGCCGACACGCTGCCCTTGCTGGTGCCGATCAACGTCAACGCCAGCGTGGCAATGAAGAAGACCGTAGCCAGGACGGCCGTCGTACGCGACAGGAAGTTGGCCGACCCCGTCGCGCCAAACAAGCTGCCTGAGGCGCCGGATCCAAACGCCGCCCCAACATCCGCGCCCTTGCCATGTTGCAGCAGCACCAGGCCGATCACGCCGAGCGCGCTCAGAATTTGCGCAACCAGCAGCAGAGTTTTCAGAATTGCCATTTCGTTTCTCTCAATAATATGTTGCGGTCGCACATGGAAGACATGGCGACCCGATCCGTCGTTTATGCGCGACCGATCGCCAGAAAATCTTCTGCCTTCAGCGATGCGCCGCCGATCAGGCCGCCATCGATGTCCGCCATTGCAAACAACTCGCCAGCATTGTCCGGCTTGACGCTGCCGCCGTACAGAATCGCCATGCGCTGCGCCACGCCAGCGTCGCGGGCAGCAACACGTGCGCGCAGGAACGCGTGCACAGCCTGCGCCTGCTCGCTCGTTGCGGTCTTGCCCGTGCCGATGGCCCAAACCGGCTCGTACGCCACGACGATACGACCGAGCTGTTCGACCGACAGCGCTTCCAGCACCGCGTCCAGCTGGTTGGCGACCACCTGCTCGGTCTCACCCGCTTCGCGTTGCGCCAGCGTTTCGCCTACGCAGACGATCGGAGTGATGCCGTGTTCGAGCGCACGCAGCGCCTTGGTCGCCACTTGCGCATCGGTTTCGCCGTGGTACGAGCGACGCTCGGAGTGACCGACGATCACGTAGCCGCAGCCAAATTCCGACAGCATCGATGCGGCGACTTCGCCTGTGAAGGCACCCCGCGTTTCAGCCGATACGTCCTGCCCCCCAGCCCACTGCGGAACCGGCGAGCAAGGACTGGCACTGAGCCAGGTACGGAAACGGCGCACACACAGCCAGTGTGGCGTTGGTTTTGCCTGCCGCCTTGATTTGGTCAAGCAGCGCAGCGTTCGCGCTCAGGCTGCCATGCAGCTTCCAGTTGCCCACCACCAGCTTCGGTCTTGCGTTCACGTTTTGCCCGGTCGACTGTCAAATAAACCCGGCATTCTACCGTGGCGGTAAAAACAGGGTCAATTTCGGCATCTTGGATGTCAATCCCAAACCAACATGATCTTGCCGATATGGGCACTCGATTCCATCAAGGCATGCGCCTGCGCCGCCTGCGCGGCCGGCATGACCTCGTGCACGACCGGCTTGATGCGCCCTGACGACAGCAACGGCCAGACCGTTTCATACAGATTGGCGGCGATGGCCGCCTTGAATGCCACGGGGCGCGGCCGCAGCGTCGAGCCCGTCAGCGTGATGCGCCGACGCAGGATGTCGCCGAGCGGCACTTCGGCCTTGGCACCGCCCAACAGCGCAATCAAGACGATGCGGCCGTCGTCGGCGGTGCAGGCGATTTCGCGCGCGACATAGCTGCCGCCGACCATGTCGAGCACCACGTCGACGCCGCGCCCAGTCTCGGCCTTGACGATTTCGGCGAAATCTTCGGTCTTGTAATTGATGGCGCGCGTGGCGCCGAGTTCGACGCAGGCGTCACACTTGTCGGCGCTACCGGCGGTGGCAAACACGCGGTGACCCAATGCGGAGGCGATCTGAATCGCCGTCGTTCCGATGCCGCTGGAGCCGCCCTGCACGAGCAGCGTTTCATCGGCGCCGTGCGCACCCCGCCCCAGCAAGCCGCGGTCGAATACGTTTGACCACACGGTGAAGTAGTTCTCGGGCAATGCAGCGGCCTCGACATCGGACAAGCCGGCCGGCACCGGGAGCACTTGGCCCAGCGGCGCCGTGCAGAACTCTGCATAGCCGCCGCCTTGCACCAGCGCGCAGACGCGATCGCCCACCGTCAAGCCGTAGCGATTGTCGGCGTGCGCCAAATCTCCGCTGACGATCTCGCCCGCAACCTCAAGCCCCGGAATATCCGAGGCGCCGGGCGGCACCGGGTAGTTGCCCGTACGCTGGAACACATCGGGCCGGTTCACGCCTGCAGCGCGCACGCGGATCAGCACTTCACCCGCCTTGGCTTCCGGCATCGGCCGCTCGCCAAGCTGCAACACTTCGGGACCACCGTATTGCGTGATTTCAATCGCTTTCATGGGAATCGGATCAATGAGGTTGAGACGCAGTGCTTGAGTTACGAGACGCTGCGCTTGGGCTCGACAAAGTGCTGCGGAATGCCACGCGTCGTCTCGCGCATGATTTCTTGTTTGCCGTGGACGATGCCGTCGGCAATCTTGCCGATATGCAACTTGAGCCACATCTCCGTCGGCGAGCCGGCGCGATAGTCGGCCGGGCCCAGCATGTCGACGCGATCATCGGCACGCAAGTTGTCGGCCTGCTCGAATGAGCGAGGGCTCTCGGGGTTGTAGACCGCATACGTCCGGCCGCCGCCCTTGCGGGCAACCGAAAACGCCGGAATATCGCTCGGCCCGTCAGCCACGTAAATCATGTTGGCGAAGGGCACGCGGCGCTCGTCCTCGGCAATCGACGAATTCACGCTCACCGCTTCCGGGTGCTTGTTGACGCCCTTGTTGATCTCGAACAGCGCCCGCGTCTTGGTGGTGTTGTCGATGGCGTAGATGACTTCCGAGATGACCGGCCTGCCATTTGCGTTCGAATCGGGCGCCTCCAGGAATTCGCAGCCCCATACCCCGTCGATGTATGGGGCGATGGGCGAACCCTTGATCATCTCCGTCAGGCCGGTGCTGACGATGTAGTGTTCCAGCTTGATGTCGAACGCCTGGTAGGCTGCGTTGTCGCGCACCCACGCCTTGCTGCGCTCGAAGAAATCGGTCACGCCGGGAAAAAATTCGAGTTCAGCGCCCAGTTCGCGCAGCGTGGCGTTGTCGAGGCCACCCATGCGTCCGTCGCGCACATGGCGCAGCAGCACGTTGAGGTAGAACGTTTCCTGGTTGACCTTCTGGCCGCGCGATTCGATTTCGCGCGCGCCCGCGGCCACTTCGTCCCAGAAACCCTGCTCGGCGATATTGAAACGGTCGAACAACGGCACTTGCATGTAGCGCGGAATCAGCGTCTTGTCGAAATCCCAGACGATGGCGATGCGGTTTTGCTCGAACAGGCGGCTCATGATGGGGCGCGAAGAGACAACGGGAGGGAACTCGCGACGCAGTGTAAACAAAAAAACGGCTGGACATCGTCCAGCCGTTTTTCCTTGGCGAAAACCGCTCGCTTACTGCTGTTGTTGCTGCTGTTGTTGCGAGGCAGCGTCGCCAGCACCCGGGGCTTGCGGTGCAGCGGCAGGCACGTCGCCTTCTTCAGCCTTGGCAGCCTTGATCGACAGACGCATGCGACCCTTCTCGTCAGTGCTCAGCAGCTTCACGCGCACGGCCTGGCCTTCCTTCACATAGTCGGAAACCTGGTTCACGCGCTCGTTGGCGATTTCCGAGATGTGCAGCAGACCGTCCTTGCCCGGCAGGATGTTCACGATCGCGCCGAAGTCCAGCAGCTTCAGAACCGTGCCGTTGTAGATCTTGCCCACTTCGGCTTCGGCCGTGATGCCTTCGATGCGACGCTTGGCTTCTGCCATGCCTTCCGACGAAGTCGACGCGATGGTGATCGTGCCGTCTTCCTGGATGTCGATCGTGCAGCCGGTTTCCTTGGTCAGCGCCTGGATGGTCGAACCGCCCTTGCCGATCACGTCGCGGATCTTCTCCGGGTTGATCTTGACGGTGATCATGCGCGGAGCGTGCTCCGACAGCTCGGTGCGTGCGCCGCCCATGGCAGCCTGCATCTTGCCCAGGATGTGCAGACGGCCTTCCTTGGCTTGCGCCAGCGCGACCTGCATGATTTCCTTGGTGATGCCCTGCACCTTGATGTCCATCTGCAGCGCAGTGATACCGGCATCGGTACCCGCCACCTTGAAGTCCATGTCGCCCAGGTGATCTTCGTCACCCAGGATGTCGGTCAGCACAGCGAACTTGTTGTCTTCCAGGATCAGGCCCATGGCCACGCCGGCCACGTGCGCCTTGAGGGGCACGCCAGCATCCATCAGTGCCAGCGAACCGCCGCACACCGAAGCCATCGACGACGAGCCGTTCGACTCGGTGATTTCCGACACCAGACGGATCGTGTAAGCGAATTCGTCGTCCTTCGGCAGCACCGGGATCAGCGCGCGCTTGGCCAGACGACCGTGGCCGACTTCACGGCGCTTCGGGCTGCCCACGCGGCCGGTTTCGCCCGTGGCGAACGGCGGCATGTTGTAGTGAAGCATGAAGCGATCACGGTATTCGCCTTGCAGCGCGTCGATGATCTGCTCGTCGCTCTTGGTGCCGAGCGTGGCCACCACCAGCGCTTGCGTTTCACCGCGCGTGAACAGGGCCGAGCCGTGCGCACGCGGCAGCACCGACGAACGGATCTCGATCGGGCGCACCGTGCGGGTGTCGCGGCCGTCGATACGCGGCTCGCCGTTCAGGATCTGGCCGCGGACGATCTTCGATTCGAGTTCGAACAGGATGTTGTCGACTTCCACGCCGTCGGCTTCCACACCGGCTTCGGCCAGCTTAGCCGCAACCGACTTGTAGACTTCCTTCAGCTTCTGGCTGCGAGCCGACTTCTGGCGCAGTTGGTAAGCGGCTTGCAGATCGGCCAGGCCCAGTTCGGACACCTTGGCGACCAGCGCTTCGTTCTTCGGAGCGGCTTGCCAATCCCACTCGGGCTTACCGCCGTCGCGCACCAGCTCGTGGATCGCGTTGATGGCGATCTGCATCTGCTCGTGGCCGTACACCACGGCGCCCAGCATGACCTCTTCCGACAGCTGCTGCGCTTCCGATTCGACCATCAGCACGGCACGCTCGGTACCGGCCACAACCAGGTCCAACTCCGAATGCGCGAGTTGGGCACGATTCGGGTTCAGCAGGTATTGGCCATCCTTGTAACCCACGCGGGCAGCGCCCACTGGGCCGTTGAACGGCAGGCCCGACACAGCCAGCGCAGCCGAAGCCGCCACCAGCGCCGGAATGTCAGCCGGCACTTCCGGGTTCATCGACAGCACGTGGATCACGACCTGGACTTCGTTGTAGAAGCCTTCCGGGAACAGCGGACGCAGCGGACGATCGATCAGACGCGAGGTCAGCGTTTCGTTTTCCGACGGACGACCTTCACGCTTGAAGAAACCACCGGAATCTTGCCGGCGGCGTACGTCTTCTCGAGGTAATCGACGGTCAGCGGGAAGAAGTCCTGGCCCGGCTTCGCGCTCTTGGCGCCCACCACGGTGGCGAGCACGACGGTGTCGTCCATGTCGAGCAGCACAGCGCCGCTCGCCTGACGGGCAATCTCACCCGTCTCCATGCGGACCTTATGGCCGCCCCATTGGAATTCTTTGACGACCTTATTGAACATGGTCATAGCATCTCCTGTTCGGTATTCGCGGCGCGCTTCATTGCGCCTCACCGCGACAAACACGTTCCGTAGGACGGTGCGGTTGCAGAGGTGTGTTTTATGCCATTCCAGCGCAGCGCTGGCATCAATGCTGCGCTGGAATGACACAAGGCCCTGCTTCCTGCCGCCCCCGGTCCCATGGCAGCCGCTTCATCTTGAACTGGCCGGCTGCCATCACTTACCGGTTGCCCGGTGCGGCCACAAACGCGGCCGCCAAAAACAAAATGCCTGCATCAGCACGCTGACGCAGGCACTTTTCATCACGCGCAGTGCGTGATACCCACCATTACTTACGCAGACCCAGCTTCGCAACCAGGGCGGTGTAACGGTCAGCGTCCTTGCTCTTGAGGTAGTCCAGCAGACGGCGACGACGGCTCACCATGCGGAGCAGGCCGCGACGGCTGTGGTGATCCTTCATGTGCGCCTTGAAGTGCGGCTGCAGTTCGTTGATGCGAGCGGTCAGCAGTGCAACTTGCACTTCCGGGCTGCCCGTGTCGTTGGCGCTGCGGCCGTTATCTTTGACGATGTCTTGCTTGTTGATGTCAGCGACGGACATTTTTGATTCCTTTGACTTGCGGACACTGCAGCGCCTGAATAGCCATAGCCGCCGTTGGTGCCGTGTTGAACAATGATCTTGCCGCACAGCCCGAGACAGGTCTGGACAGCAAGACCGCGATTATAGCGTAGAACCCGACTCTGACGACAGATCTGTGTCGTCCGACTCAGTGGCGAACCATTTTGCAGCCGGTCGACAAAGTCGTTTGCGATTCTGGGATCACTTTCAGCGTGCGAAAGCCAAAGCCGGAGCCCTCGATATCGAAGGCCGCACCGGGCGTGCCTGCCCGCTCCATCTGCGTGACGACAAGGGGCTGAATGGCCTGGTGATCCTGGGCCCGCAGCGTGATGCGGTGGAAACCAGTATCGAGCGATGCGCCTTCCAGCGCACGCGCCACGGCCGCAGCTTCGGTGGTTCCTGCCCGCTCGATGGCAGCGGCGAGCATGTCGACCATCATCTGATCGCGGAGCAGCGGGTAATCGTCGGCGGGGCCGGATAACGCGCGCGGAATGCCTTGTAAAACGCATCGGACTTGGCGCCGCCCAGATTTGGGTGCCACTCCGCCACCGCCACCACGCGGCCAACGCCCGCCTCCCCCATCGCCCCGGGCGCGCCGAGCGAATTGCCGTAGAACGTAAAGAAGCGCGCCTTGAGCCCCGCATCCCGGGCCGCCTTGACGAGCAGTGTCAGATCGTTACCCCAGTTTCCGGTGATGACCGTATCCGCACCCGACGCGGCAATGCGCGCCACGTACGGTGCAAAATCCTTGACCTTGCCGATGGGATGCAGCACCTCGCCAACGATCGCGATGTCTGGCCGCTTTTCGCTCAACTGCTGGCGTGCCAATTGCGCCACCTGGCGGCCGAATGTGTAGTCCTGCCCGATCAGGTAGACCCTCTTGATCGCCTTGTCGGCGCGGATCACCTCCGTCAGCGCCTGCATGCGCATGTCTGCGGATGCGTCGAAGCGAAAATGCCAGAAGCTACATGCCTCGTTGGTCAGTGCAGGATCGACGGCGGCGTAGTTCAGGAAGAGCACCCGCGCGTTCGGATGGCGGTCGTTGTAACGCGAAATCGACGCCGACAACGCCGCCGCTGCCGCCGAGCTGTTGCCTTGGAGCACGAAGCGGATGCCCGCATCCGTAGCCGCCTGCAATTGCAGCAACGATTCATCGACGGTGTTCTTGCTATCGAAACGCACGAGTGCAAGCGGATGACGCCCATCGGGCAGCTTCACACCGCCGCGCGCATTCACGCCTTCAATCGCCATGCGCAGATTGCGATCCACCGCCTCGCCCGCGTTGGCAAACGGGCCTGAAAGTCCTTCGATCAGCGCCAGCCGGATCGGCGCGGCTTCGGGCTGGGCACCTGCTGACCCGCACAACCCCACGGCCGCCAGCGCGGCCACAAACCAACGAAACATCATGGCAACTCTCCGTGAAGCGCGGATGGTAAAGCGCCGCCGCGTGTCGACACAAGCCGGCGTAAATCGCACGCCTACACTGAAGCCATCGGGAGGGCCCATTGTGAACATTCGATCGACATGGCAGTGCGCGGTGCTGCTCGCAGCAGCGCTGGCGTCGGCAAGCGCGTGTACCGCATTGGCCCCCGTACAAACGGGCGAAGCACTGGTCGGCCAACCCGCCTCAGCCGTGGAAGCACGCTTTGGCAAACCGCCCGAGCGGTATCCGCGCGCCAACGGCGGCACGCGATGGCTATACCCGACGCAACCGTATGGGCAATTCACTTATGCCGCTGATTTCGATGCGAGCGGCAAGCTCATCTCGTTCCGGCAGATTCTGACCACAATGGATTTTGCACAGGTCCGCGTCGGCACGGCGACGCAAAACGATGTGCTGCAGACGTTCGGCAAGCCCGAAGAAACCGCGTATTTCCGGCTGATGGATCGGCAGGTTTGGTCCTACCGTTTCAAGCATGAAGGCGTATGGCCTTCGCTGATGCACATCTATTTCGACCGCGACGGCATCGTGCGGCTCACGCAGGTCAGCCCCGACCCGATGTACGACCACGATCACGATTCAAGCCGCTGAGCCAGCGTCAAACGTCAGAACGGCAACATCCACGCGAGGCGCATCGCCTGGCGTGGACGTTCGGGTCGGCCATGTCGTGGATCGCACAGACATCGCTCTCAAAGACGGCCGGCATGGTGCACGCTCCTGACGTGTCCGGTGCCGCCGCACCCGCTTCGCGTTCCGGTGGATAACCGGGTGCGCGCTCAGTGGTGATCGTGTTCGGGTCTGGGCTGACTCCTGCGTGTGTTGATGAAACCCGCGATCAGATCTGCGGGTTAAGTTTTTCGCTGCTCTTGTCCTGGAGCTTGTTCAGCGCGGCAAGGTAAGCCTTGGCCGAAGCCGCAACGATGTCCGGATCAGTGCCCACGCCGTTGACGATGCGGCCCGACTTGGACAGCCGCACCGTCACTTCGCCTTGCGCCTGCGTGCCCGTCGTGATCGCGTTGACCGAATAGAGCAACTGCTCTGCGCCGCTGGCGACCTTGCTCTCGATCGCATTCAGCGTGGCGTCGACCGGGCCGTTGCCCTCCGCTTCGCCCGTCACTTCCTGGCCGTCCGCCACGAAGACAATGCGCGCGTGCGGGCGCTCGCCGGTTTCCGAACGCTGGGCAAGCGACACGAAACGGAAGTGCTCGCCCTCGCTGTGCTGCGCTTCGTTGGAAACGATGGCGACGATGTCTTCGTCGAAGATCTCGGCCTTCTGGTCGGCCAGCTCCTTGAAGCGCGTGAAGGCGGCGTTCAGTTCGGCTTCAGAATCCAGCTCGATGCCCAGTTCCTGCAGACGCTGCTTGAACGCGTTGCGGCCCGAGAGTTTGCCCAGGACGATCTTGTTGGCCGTCCAGCCCACGTCTTCGGCCCGCATGATTTCGTACGTGTCGCGCGCCTTCAGCACGCCGTCCTGGTGGATGCCCGACGCGTGCGCGAAAGCATTGGCGCCGACGACGGCCTTGTTCGGCTGCACGACGAAACCGGTGATCTGCGAGACAAGCTTGGAGGCCGGCACGATCTGCGTGGTATCGACACCCACGTCGAGATTGAAATAGTCGCGACGGGTCTTCACGGCCATCACCACCTCTTCGAGGCTGGTGTTCCCGGCGCGCTCGCCCAGGCCGTTGATCGTGCATTCGATCTGGCGTGCGCCGCCCAACTGGACAGCGGTCAGCGAGTTGGCAACAGCCATGCCCAGATCGTCATGGCAATGCACTGACCAGATCGCCTTATCGGAATTGGGAATGCGCTCACGCACTGAGCGGATCAGCGCGGCATAACCTTCTGGCACCGCGTAGCCCACCGTATCCGGCAGGTTGATGGTCGTCGCGCCTTCGGCAATCACGCCTTCCAGCACGCGGCAGAGGAAATCCATGTCCGAGCGGCTGCCATCTTCCGGCGAGAACTCGATGTCGTCGGTGAACTGGCGCGCGAAGCGCACGGCAAGACGCGCCTGCTCGTACACCTGATCCGGCGACATGCGCAGCTTCTTCTCCATGTGAAGCGCCGAGGTAGCGATGAACGTGTGGATGCGGAACTGTCCCGCCGGCTTGAGTGCTTCGGCAGCGCGGGAAATGTCGCGGTCGTTCGCACGGGCCAGCGAGCAAATCCGCGAATCCTTGATCGACTGTGCAATCGCGCGGATCGCTTCAAAGTCACCATTGGAGCTGGCCGCGAAGCCGGCTTCGATCACGTCCACCTTGAGCCGCTCGAGCTGCTTGGCGATGCGGATCTTCTCTTCCTTGGTCATCGATGCCCCAGGGGACTGCTCGCCGTCGCGCAAGGTGGTATCGAAAATGATGAGTTTGTCGCTCATGGCGGCTCCTTGGTGGGGTGACGTTTTTGGCGTCGGTCTTAGTGGTGTCTTAGATGGTTTCTTGCGGCGCAGAATGCAAAACGCCCCGGCGTGCATGGTTGCAGGCCGGGGCGCTGTGAATTCTGGTTCGCGAAAACTTGGCGGTTTCTGCTTGCCTTGTCTTGCGATTTCCTATGCGCGTGTCCCGACCTGACGACCTAGTAGGCCATCAATCGAGACTAGCGTAATCAGAATGGAAATCGAGCGCGAAAGCATGCGGACGAATATAGACGAATTCAAAAATTGACGCAAGCGCACACTGATGAAGCGCATGGGTCACTCATGCGCGTCGTCTGGCGTCTGCTTCGGCAGGCGCGGACTACCCTGCTGCCCATGCAGCGCGCGCCAGCCCCAAAGCACGTAGCCCGAGACTGCGTAACCAACGAACAGGCCGAACAGCGCGACCGGCGGATCGCTCGATATCACGACGAACAGCACAAGCACGAGCACCATCACGCCGAACGGTACGCGGTGGCGAACATCCAGCGCCTTACCGCTGTAGAACGGCGCGTTGGACACCATCGACAGCCCTGCGTACAGCGTCAGCCCGAAGGCCACCCACGGCATCCACAGTTCCTTGACGGGCAGCTTGTTGTCGATCGCCAGCCAGACAAATCCGGCGATGAGCGCGGCGGCGGCTGGGCTCGGCATGCCCTGGAAGAAGCGCTTGTCGACCGACCCGATGTTCGTGTTGAAACGCGCCAGACGCAGTGCAGCGCCAGCGCAATACACAAACGCCGCGAGCCAGCCCCACTTCCCCAGGTCGCGCAGGATCCACTCGTACATCACCAATGCCGGCGCGACACCGAATGACACCATGTCCGACAGCGAATCGTACTGTTCGCCGAACGCGCTTTGCGTGTTGGTGATGCGCGCGACGCGGCCGTCCATGCCGTCGAGCACCATCGCCGCGAAGATGGCGATGGCAGCCGTCTCAAAATTCAGGTTCATCGCCTGCACGATGGCGAAGAAGCCCGCGAACAGCGCGGCCGTCGTGAACGCGTTGGGCAGCAGATAGATGCCACGGCGGCGCGGACGCACGATCTCAAGATCGTCGTCATCCGAGCGAGGCTGGTTGTGCCGCAGCGGACGCAGGTGCGTCACATTGCCGGCGGTAAAACGCTTCTTGCGTCGGTTGAACGCGGGCATAGCGGCCTCCGGATCAGTCCAGCTCAGCAAGCACCGTCAGCGTGGCGGATACTTTCTCGCCGATGGTCACGCGCGGGCGTGCCGTCAGCGGCAGATACACGTCAACGCGCGAGCCAAAGCGGATGAAGCCATAGCGCTGGCCCCGCGTGAGCACTTCCCCTGCCTTGGTATAGCAAAGGATGCGCCGCGCGATCAATCCGGCCACCTGCACCGAAGTGACGAGCTGGCCATCAGCGCGGCGCAGCACGATAGCGTTGCGCTCGTTTTCGAGCGACGCCTTGTCCAGGTCAGCATTGACGAACTTGCCCGGAAAGTACTGTACCTGCTGCACCGTGCCATCGACCGGCGCGCGGTTCGAATGCACGTTGAACACGTTCATGAACACGCTGATCTTCAGCGAGTCGCGATCCGCATACGGGTCACGCACCTGCTCGACTGCGACGATGCGACCGTCGGCCGGCGAAAGAATCGCATTGGCCTGCGTTGGCACGGCGCGCGCCGGGTCGCGGAAAAACTGCAGCACGAACAGCGTCAGCACCCAGAACGGCCAGGCCCAGCCGAAGCCGGCGGCAGCCTGCACAATGAGCGTGACGATGAAAATCCCGCCCAGGTACGGCCAACCCTCGCGGGCGATGATGGGATGCGGATACGTGTTGTTCAAATCAGACCTCGACAGCGTCTTGAAGGAAATGCGGCATTCTAGCCGACACGGGGCCGCGCCAGCACTTGAAACAATGTTTGGCGCCCTGGAATCAGCATAAAAAAGCCAGCCCGAAAGCTGGCTTTCTCGCACAAGACGCGTCCGATCAGTTCTTCGACTGGTCGACCAGCTTGTTCTTGGCGATCCACGGCATCATCGCACGCAGCTTGGCGCCAACTTGCTCGATCTGGTGCTCTTCGGTCAGGCGGCGGCGCGAGATCAGCGTCGGCTGGCCTGCCTTGTACTCCAGCAGGAAGCTCTTGGCGTATTCGCCGGTCTGGATGTCCTTCAGGCACTGCTTCATGGCCTTCTTCGTCTCTTCCGTCACGACGCGCGGGCCGGTGACGTACTCGCCGTATTCGGCGTTGTTCGAGATCGAGTAGTTCATGTTGGCGATGCCGCCTTCATAGATCAGATCGACGATCAGCTTCAGCTCGTGCAGGCACTCGAAGTAAGCCATTTCCGGAGCGTAACCGGCTTCCACCAGCGTCTCGAAACCAGCCTTGATCAGCTCCACGGTACCGCCGCACAGCACGGCTTGTTCGCCGAACAGGTCGGTTTCGGTTTCTTCGCGGAAGTTCGTCTCGATGATGCCGGCACGGCCGCCGCCATTGGCGGTGGCGTACGACAGGGCGATATCACGTGCGGCGCCCGACTTGTCCTGGTGCACGGCGATCAGGTGCGGCACGCCGCCACCTTGCGTGTACGTGCCGCGCACGGTGTGACCCGGCGCCTTCGGGGCGATCATGATGACGTCTAGGTCAGCGCGCGGGATCACGGCACCGTAGTGCACGTTGAAACCGTGGGCGAATGCCAGGGCGGCGCCTTGCTTGATGTTGCCGTGCACTTCGTTCTTGTACACATCGGCAATCTGCTCATCCGGCAGCAGGATCATGACAACGTCGGCTTCCTTCACAGCCTCGGCCACTTCCTTGACCTGCAGGCCGGCGTTGACGGCCTTGTTCCACGACGCGCCGTTCTTGCGCAGACCGACCGTCACCTTCACGCCGGAGTCGTTCAGGTTCAGGGCGTGGGCGTGGCCTTGCGAGCCATAGCCAACGATGGTGACGTTCTTGCCCTTGATCAGGGAGAGGTCGGCGTCCTTGTCGTAAAACACTTTCATGTTGATGTCCTAATTTTCAAATACTTCAATATCGATGGGGTCCGGCCGCAGTGACACGCGGGTGCACGCGCCGGCTCAAACCTTCAGAATGCGCTCGCCGCGGCCGATGCCCGAGCCGCCTGTGCGAACGGTCTCGAGAATGGCAGTGCGATCGATGGCATCGAGAAACGCGTCGAGCTTGCTGCCGTTGCCGGTCAGCTCGATCGTGTAGGTCTTCTCGGTCACGTCGATGATGCGGCCGCGGAAGATGTCCGCTGTACGCTTCATCTCCTCGCGTTCCTTGCCGACCGCGCGCACCTTGACGAGCATCAGCTCGCGCTCGATGTGCGCACCTTCGGTGAGGTCGACGACCTTGACGACTTCCACCAGGCGGTTCAGGTGCTTGGTGATCTGCTCGATGATATCGTCCGAACCCGTCGTGACGATCGTCATGCGCGACAGCGAGGCGTCTTCAGTCGGGGCGACCGTCAGCGTCTCGATGTTGTAGCCGCGCGCAGAGAACAGGCCCACCACGCGCGACAACGCGCCCGGTTCGTTTTCCAGCAGGACGGAAATGATGTGGCGCATTACAGATCCTCCGCGCCGAGCAGCATTTCAGAAATACCCTTGCCTGCCTGGACCATCGGCCAGACGTTTTCTGTCGGGTCGGTCTGGAAGTCGAGGAACACGGTGCGATCCTTGAGTCGGAAGGCTTCGCGCAGCGCCGGCTCGACGTCGGATGTCTTCTCGACGCGCATGCCGACGTGGCCATACGACTCAGCCAGCTTCACGAAGTCGGGCAGTGCCTGCATGTAGGAATGCGAGTAACGGTTGTCGTACTCGATTTCCTGCCACTGGCGCACCATCCCGAGGTAACCGTTGTTGAGCGAGCAGATCTTCACAGGCGTGTCGTACTGCAGACAGGTCGACAGTTCCTGGATGCACATCTGGATCGAGCCCTCACCGGTGATGGTGACGACTTCCTTGTCCGGGAATGCCTTCTTGATACCCATCGCATACGGCAGGCCCGCCCATCGTGCCCAGGCCGCCGGAGTTGATCCAGCGGCGCGGCTCGTTGAACTTGTAGAACTGCGCGGCCCACATCTGGTGCTGACCCACATCGGAGCAGATGAAGGCGTCGCCGTTGGTCAGTTCCCAGATCTTCTCAACCACGTACTGCGGCTTGATGATCTCGGAATTGCGGTCGTACTTCAGGCAGTCGACACTGCGCCACTGCTCGATCTGTTCCCACCACTTGGCCAGCGCCGTCTTGTTCGGCTTGGCTTCGCCAGACTGGATCTGGGCGATCATCTCCTGCAGCACGTCCTTGACGTTGCCGACGATGGGGATGTCGACCTTCACCCGCTTCGAAATGGACGACGGATCGATGTCGATGTGGATAATCTTGCGCGGCTGCGAGGTGAAGTGCGCCGGGCTACCGATCACGCGGTCATCGAAACGCGCGCCGATGGCAATCAGAACGTCGCAGTTCTGCATCGCCATGTTGGCTTCGTACGTGCCGTGCATGCCGAGCATGCCGACGAACTGCTTGCTGGTGCCCGGGAATGCACCAGCCCCATCAGCGTGTTCGTCACGGGGTAGCCCGTCAGCGCAGCCAGCTGGCGCAGCTCTTCGCTGGCCTCGGCAAGCACCACGCCGCCGCCCGAATAGATGTACGGACGCTCGGCCTGCAGCAACAGGCTCACTGCCTTCCGGATCTGCCCCGAATGGCCCTTGTTGACGGGGCTGTACGAGCGCATCTCGATGGTCTTCGGATACTCGTACTTGCAGAGTTCGCGCGAGACATCCTTGGGGATATCCACCACGACCGGACCCGGACGGCCCGTTGCGGCGATGTAGAACGCCTTCTTGATGGTCGAGGCGAGGTTGCGGACGTCCTTGACCAGGAAGTTGTGCTTGACGATCGGGCGGGTAATGCCGACGGTGTCGCACTCCTGGAAGGCATCCTGACCGATGGCGTGCGTCGGCACGTTACCGGTGATGATCACCATCGGGATCGAATCCAGGTAGGCGGTGGCGATGCCAGTCACGGCATTGGTCACGCCCGGGCCGGACGTCACGAGGGCGACACCGACCTTGCCCGTGGCGCGCGCATAACCGTCAGCCGCATGGACTGCCGCCTGTTCATGGCGCACCAGGATGTGTTCGATCTTGTTTTGCTTGTAGAACGCGTCGTAGATATAGAGCACCGCGCCGCCGGGGTAACCCCAGACGAACTCGACGCCCTCTGCCGCGAGCGCATTGACGAGGATGTCGGCCCCCATCATGTCGGCAGATGAACCGCTATTGGCGTGGGAAAATTCCGCGCTTGGCATATTCATGTCAGTCCTTTGCAATTTTCGGCAAAAAATTGTTTGGATGCTCTCTACCGGGCTTGTGGCGCGGATTTGAGCGGTGCGCGTCTGCATGGATGGTCCGCCTGATGGGCGTCCAGATGAGACAAACCACAGATGTTGTGAACCGGGGATGATACTGCAATGCCGCATAGCGGTCCAGCACCGGCGCGATTCGGCAAAGCAAGCGGTCCGCCGGACAGTCGGACTGTCCGTAGAGCCGCATTTTTGCTAGCATCGCAACATTTTTCACGGCCAAGGCCGTTGACGCCACGCGGCGTGATCATCACATCTTGAGAATGTGAATTTTCGCGCGGCTGCCTCACAGGATTCGCACCCGCCGTTGTATGGCCTCTGAACAGGAACTGTCGGCCTTTCTCCTAAGCGTCGAGAAACGCGCCTTCAAGCAGGCGGTCTTCGCGGTGCGCGACGACGATGCCGCGCTCGATATCGTGCAGGACGCCATGATCAAGCTGGCCGAAAAATACGGCGACAAGCCGGGGGCCGAACTCCCCTGCTCTTTCAGCGCATTCTGCAGAACACCATTCACGACTGGTTTCGCCGCTCCAAGGTGCGCAACACGTGGGTGAGCCTGTTTTCCAGCTTCCGCACGGACGCCGAGGGCGACGACACCGACCCGCTGGAACTGATCGAAAGCGAAGCCGGCACCACAGCGGCGGAAAGCAGCGCCGACAAGGTCGAGCGCTCGCAAATGCTGGAAATCCTGGAACGCGAAATCGAGAAACTCCCCGCGTCAACGGGAGGCCTTCCTGATGCGTTACTGGGAGGACATGGATGTTGCCGAGACAGCCCAGGCGATGGGCTGTTCCGAGGGCAGTGTAAAGACGCACTGCTCGCGGGCAACACACGCCCTGGCCCAAGCGCTGCGGGCGCGAGGGATCCGACTATGAACAAGGTAGAACTTCGAGAACGCCGTTTTGTGCATGCCGTCCGAACCGCTCTGAACGAGTCGGCAGGACAGTTGCCGCCCGACGTGCGCGACCGCCTCGCGGCGGCGCGCCGGACGGCGCTTGCGCACAAGAAAGCGGAAGTGCCGAACACGGTGCGCTCGCCTGCCTTGGCAATGCCAGGCGTCGGCTCGGTGTCCTTCGAGGCGGAAGGCGAAGCACCGTCGCCGCTGCAGCGCGCCGCAGCAGTCCTGCGCCGCCTTGGCCTGCTGTGGCCGACCATCGCGCTGGTGGCGGGGCTTGCGGGCATTTATCAGTGGCAACAGCAGCAACGCGTGGACGAACTCGCGGAGGTCGATGCCGCAATGCTGCTCGACGATCTGCCGCTGGCCGCTTACGCCGATCAAGGCTTCCATCAGTACCTCAAGCACGATCAGTGAAAGGCTGATCGATGAGCAACTTCCAGCACACCCACGGCCAACCACCGCGAGGCGGACGGACACTGCGCCTGCGCGCCGGGATCGTTCCCTTGATCGGCGCGATCGGCCTGACGGCGGGGCTTGCGATCGCGCAGGTTCCGGCCGCTTCGGCGCCTGCCGTAGCACCCGGCGTGACAGTCAACGCGCCGGTCGATCTGCCGGCGCCGCCTGCCACCAATCCCCTGCCCGCCGTCCACCCGAACTGGGCCGAGTTGACCATTGTGCAGCAGCGCATCTTCGCGCCGCTGGCGCCGGAATGGAACGGCTTGCCGGAATTGGCCCGCAAGAAGTGGCTGCAGATTGCCCAGGCGTATCCGAAATACACGCCGGCTCAGCAGCAGCGCCTGCAAACCCGCATGGCGGACTGGGTCAAGCTCACACCCGAGCAACGCCACCGCGCGCGTGAGAATTTCCAGACCACCAAGTCGCTTCCGGTGCAGAAGAAGAGCGAAGCTTGGCAGAGCTACCAGCAACTGACGGAAGAGCAGAAGAAAGCGCTGGCCGCCGCGGCCAAGGCGCAAAGCCACCCGTCCGCAGTGACGGCGCTGCCGGGCGGCGCGGGCTTGGCCAAGGACGCGGCCAAATCGATCCATCACGGTGCGCGCACCAAACCGGGCACGACCAAATCCGCGCCGACCAGCAAGGCGACCGCCGCGGCATCCACGCCGGCGGCGACCCCTGCACCGGAACCTGCCGCCGCCGCGCCCGCACCCGCCAGCGCGCCGCTCACCCCGGTGCACCCTGTTGCGCCGCCGACTACCACCGGTGGCGAGTCGGGCAATCCGCCGCCCTCCACGGTGCTGGGCGGCTGAGGCGGCCCAACCCTTTGGCATAATCCGAACCGCGTGCAGCGCGACCTCCGCGCCGGCACATGACGCATTGCGCGCACAGCGCTCACACTCTGTTCGATGGCCACCTCCGCTTCCTCGTCTTCACCCGTTGCGGCAGCTGATCCGCTTGCCGCCCCCACGCTGCGCCGCCGTCTTGCCGCGATGCTGTACGAAGGCCTATTGCTGTTTGGCGTCATGTTTGGCGCCACGGCCATCTTTCTGCTGCTGCGCCTGATCGTGCCGCCGCTCGCGCGCACCGGCGATGTCGGCCTGCAGGTGTGGGGCTTTCTCGCACTCGGTCTGTACTTCGTTTGGTTCTGGCGTAAACGCGGCCAGACGCTCGCGATGCAGACGTGGCGCATGCGTGTGGTCAACGCCGATGGATCGCCGATTTCGCTGGGCAGAGCCGTTGCGCGTTACCTGCTGGCCTGGATGTGGGTGGCTGCGGCCGTCGGCGTGATCCACCTGAGCGGGGCGTCCCGCTGGGCCGGCGCCGCTGTCGCACTGGGGTGCCTGCTGGCTTGGGGCGCACTGGCGTGGCTCGATCCGCAACGCCAGTTTCTGCATGATCGGCTGGCCGGCACGCGGCTGGTGCGTGACTGATTGCCTTTACAGTCGGCGACGACTTTCACCATGACGCGCGCCGATCTCCCCACCTCCCCGTCCCCCTTGCCTTCCTGACTGCGGCCACCGCGCGCCGTATTGCCGTGGCGCTGCAATGTGTGGCGACGCTGGCCGTTGGCTGGGCGGCATATCGCTGGGGCGGATGGAGTTGGCCCGCAGCGACGTTGCTCGCAGGCGCAGCGCTGATACTCGGGTATCTCGTTTCGGTCGGGTGGGCGTTCCTGGTGTCGTTGACGAGCCTGGGCACCGCGATACCGGACGACCCCATGTGGGACCGCATGCCCGTGCCGCGCGAACACCGCATCGGCATCGCGGGCTTTATCGCATGTTGGTTGCGTGAATGTGTATGCGTGGCGTGGATGTTCAACGTGCTGCAACCGTTCCGCGCGAGCGCCGCGTTCGATGCACCGGCGGGCGGCGGCAAGCGCGTGCCTGTGCTGATGATCCACGGCTATGGCTGCAATCGCGCAGTATGGCTGCCGATGCAGCAACATGTAGCCGCTGCCGGTCACCTGACCGACGCCATCGACCTCATGCCGCTGCTGGGCGATATCGATGACTACGCCAGGGATATTGCCGCCGCTGTCGCGCGCCTGACGCGCCTGCACGGCCGTCCGCCCGTCCTGCTCTGCCACAGCATGGGCGGGCTCGCCGCACGAGCGTTGCTGCGCCAGACGGAGCCCAGCGCTGTTGCCCACGTCATCACACTCGGCACGCCGCATCGCGGCACGGCCATGGCCCGAAGCGGTCGCGGCCACAACGTGCGCCAGATGGCTTGGGCCAGCCCCTGGTTGCGCCAGCTTGCAGCGTCCGAAACGCCGGCTGTACGAGCACGCATCACGTCGATTTTTTCGTGGCACGACTCCATCGTCGGGCCGGCCGGCGCTTCCTGGCTGGAAGGCGCCCGGCATGTTCCGTTCGCGGGCGTCGGCCATGTGTCGCTGCTATGCGACGCGCGCGTGCGCGATGCCGTGCTGGCGGAACTCGCGCGCATCGAAAACAGCGCTGCGGCCCCGTCTGCCTGAAACCCGCGCCTGGCGCAATTCTTCGGCGTTCGCGCCCCCTTCCCAGCGACCACGTCACGTGACGGTCATGTTTCTGACACGGCTTTTTCATGCAGCGATGGCGAAATCCGTCCAACGCAGCCTCTGTTGCCGACATGGTCCTGCCAAATCTGCCATCGCGCCTTGGATTTCTCCGCCGCCTCGCGCAACGCTTTCGCGCTGCTCCCCTCACCAGTTCTGACTGGAACGCTCCACCGCCGCTGATGCAAATGGCCGCCGGACTCGCCGCCGCGGGTTCCCTGAGCTCGGCTGTACCGGCAGGTCGAGGCGACGTGCGCGAGCACGAAGCACCGGTCGCCACGCCGGCTTCGACGTTGGCGCCCGATCGCTCGGCCGACAGCGACACTGACCCACCCGCCGAAAAAATCCAGCGCTACCGCACGATCTGGCTGTCGGACATCCACCTCGGCACGCCGGGCTGCCAGGCCGATTACTTGCTCGATTTTCTGAAGCACCACGAATCAGACACGCTGTACCTGGTGGGCGACATCGTCGACGGCTGGCAACTGCGCAAGGGCTGGTACTGGCCGCAGGCCCACAACGACGTGGTGCAGAAGGTGCTGCGCCGCGCGCGCAAAGGCACACGCGTCGTCTTCATCCCGGGCAACCACGACGAGATGGCGCGCCAGTTCCACGGGCTGAACTTTGGCGATATCGAAGTCGCTGAAGACGCTGTGCACGTGACCGCCACGGGCAAGCGCCTGTGGGTCGTGCACGGCGACCTGTTCGACGGCGTGATGCAGCACGCGCGCTGGCTGGCCTACGTCGGCGACTCGCTCTACACGTTCATCCTGGCGATGAACCGGCACTTCAACCGCATCCGCGTGCGGCTGGGTTTTCCGTACTGGTCGCTGTCGCAATACCTGAAGCACCAGGTCAAGAACGCGGTGAACTTCATCAATTCGTTCGAGCGTGTGATGACGGACGAAGCGCGCCGCCGCGGCTGCGACGGCGTGGTCTGCGGGCATATCCACAAGGCCGAAATCCGCGAGATCGACGGCCAGCTCTACTGCAACGACGGTGACTGGGTCGAGAGCCTCTCTGCCCTGGTCGAAACCATGGAAGGCGAACTGCAGATCGTCTACTGGACGCATCTGCTCGATGCGCCGCGCACCTCCCGCCGGGCACGCCGTGCCGCTGCGGCCGCCGCCTGATGGAAGCCTCTATGACCCACACCAGCATCGACCTCGTGCAGCCCGCTGCCGCCCAACCTACCCCCAAGGAGAGCCCGTGAAAGTCATGATCGTCACCGATGCCTGGGAACCGCAGGTCAACGGCGTCGTCCGCACCCTCACCCAGACGCGTCGTGAGCTGGAGGCCATGGGGCACATCGTCGACATGATCACGCCGCTGGAATTCAAGACGGTGCCGTGCCCGACGTATCCGGAAATCCGCCTGTCGATCCTGCCGTCCAAGCGCGTGCGGGAGCGCATCGAACAGTTCGCCCCGCAAGCGTTGCACATCGCCACCGAAGGCCCGCTGGGTCTGGCCGCACGCGCCTATGCGCTGCGCCACAAGCTGCCCTATACGACGGCCTACCACACGCGCTTTCCGGAGTACGTGCAGGCGCGCTTCGGCATTCCGCTGGCCTGGACGTATCGCTTCTTGCGCTGGTTCCACAGCCCCGCCCAGGCCGTGATGGCGCCCACGCCCGTGGTGCTGAAAGACCTTGCCGACTACGGCATCACCAACGGCGTGCTGTGGACGCGCGGCGTCGATCTGGACATCTTCACCGCCCAGCGCAGCAACGTGCTGAACACGGCGCACCCAATCTTCCTGTACGTCGGCCGTGTGGCCGTGGAAAAGAACGTGGAAGCCTTCCTGGAGCTGGATCTACCGGGCTCGAAATGGGTGGTGGGTGAAGGCCCCGCGCTGGCCGGGTTGAAGGCGAAGTACCCGAATGCCAGCTACCTCGGCGTGCTCAAGCAGCCGGAGCTGGCCAAGGTGTACGCCTCGGCCGATGTGTTCGTCTTCCCCAGCCGCACAGACGTTCGGCCTGGTACTGCTGGAGGCACTCGCCAGCGGCCTGCCGGTGGCCGCGTATCCGGTGACGGGCCCGATCGACGTGCTGGGCGATTCGCCGGCTGGCGCGATGCGCGAAGACTTGCGCGAAGCCTGCCTGGAAGCGCTGCGCATCGACCGCGCCACGGCGCGTGCGCATGCCGAGAAGTTCTCGCGCGCCGCCTCGGAGCAATTCCTCGCGCACCTGCGTCCGATGCCCGCAGCCTCCGCTGGCAACACCAAGGCCGCCGAGCCGTCCACCGCTGCGGGTGCCTGAGCCTTGCGTTCCATGACCCACACCCCGCCGGATCGGCGATTGGACAATCCGCCCGCACCGCCGGCGCCAGGCGCGTACTCGCCGGCCGACAACCCGCATAAAGGCAATCGCGGCATCGCGCGCGCGTGGTTTGCGCTCAAGAACTCGATCAGCGGCATCCGCTTCGCCATCGACGAGGAAAGCGCGTTCCGCCAAGAGCTGACGCTGTGCGCGATCCTGCTGCCGTGCGCATTCGTCATTCCCGCCACGGTGGTCGAGCGCATTCTGATGCTCGGCACGCTGGTGTTGGTGCTGATCGTGGAACTGCTCAATTCGAGCGTGGAAGCGGCGGTCGACCGCATCTCGCTGGAGCAGCACGGGCTGTCCAAGCGGGCCAAGGATTTCGGCAGCGCGGCCGTCATGCTGGCCCTGCTGTTGTGCGTGGGGACGTGGGTGGCGATCGCCTGGCCGTGGGCGGCGTCGCTGTTGCATTAGGAACACCAGCGAAAAGCCGGCGACAACGTTTGGCAATGTATTCCCCGCAGCATGTGGGGGTCGTTGCACAAGCACGATCTCTTATAATCCGGGCACCAATACGCCACGGAGACAGGGCCACCGGCCTTGGCAGTTCAATGGAAACCAAGCAGCATTCCACCGGCCCGCGCCGGACGCGCGATCGCATTCTCGAAGTGTCGCTGCGCCTGTTCAACGAACTGGGCGAGCCCAACGTCACGACCACGACGATCGCCGAAGAGCTGGAGATCAGTCCGGGCAACCTGTACTACCACTTCCGCAACAAGGACGACATCATCAACTCGATCTTCGTGCAGTTCGAGCAGGAGATCGCGCGTCGCCTGAAGCTGCCGGACGACCACAAGGCCACACTCGACGAAACCTGGGGCTACCTGCAGTACATGTCGGAGTTCCTGTGGAACTACCGCTTCCTGTACCGCGACATCAACGATCTGCTCGCGCGCAACCGCATGCTTGAACTGAACTTCAAGCGCATCGTCGAGCAGAAACGCCACTTCGCCATGGACATCTGCCACCAGTTCATCGAAGACGGCGAGATGGAAGCCACGGCCGAGCAAGTCGACGTCATCTGCACCAACATCGTCGTGATCGCCACCTACTGGCTGTCGTTCCAGTTCGTGCAGCACCCGCGCCAGTACAACGACCAGAACGCGATCCGTGATCACCTGCACGGCGCGAGCTATCACATCCTGTCGATCCTCGCGCCTTACCTGCGTGGCAAGCCGCGTCGGGCGTTTGATTTGCTGGCGGTGAGCCGCAGCAACGACCCGCCCACCGGCACCCCGGGCACCCAAGCAACAACACCCCTGCTAAATGAAATCGATCTGCGTTTATTGCGGTTCCAGCCCGGGCGAGCGCCCGGAATACAAAGCCAACGCCATCGCGCTGGGCAACGAGATGGTCAAGCGCGACCTCACGCTCGTCTACGGCGGCGGCAACGTCGGCCTGATGGGCGTGGTGGCCGATGCGGTGCTCCACGGTGGCAGGCCGGTCATCGGCATCATCCCGAAATCGCTGGTGCGCAAGGAGGTCGGGCATAAGGAGCTGACCGAACTGCACATCGTTGACAGCATGCACCAGCGCAAGCAGATGATGGCCGATCGTGCCGATGCCTTCATCGCCATGCCGGGCGGCGTCGGCACCTACGAAGAGCTGTTCGAGACCTTCACGTGGCTGCAGCTCGGCTATCACAACAAGCCCATCGGCCTGCTGAACGTGGCCGGTTTCTACGACAAGCTGCTGGCCTTCATCGACCATGCGGTGCAGGAAGGCTTCCTCAAGCGTCACCACGCTGACCTGCTGCACGTGAGCGACGACCCTGCCGCGTTGATCGACATGCTGGCGCGTGCGCCACGCGAGACGGTCGACAAATGGTCGGAGCGCCGCGAGCGCACATAAGCCCCGTCAGCGCTAAAACGACGACCCTGGCTGCTTCAGAAACTCCACTTCCTCGGGCGTGGAAACGCGCCCGAGCGCTTCGTTGCGATGCGGAAAGCGCCCGAAGCGCGCCACGATCTCGCGGTGCTTCTCCGCCCAGATGAGCGGGTCCGCATCGCCTTCCTCGTCGCGCAGGCGCGTGTAAAGGCGAATCGACTCATCCTGCGCCGACAGCGCCTCGCTGTGCTCGAACGGCAGGTAGCAGAACACACGGTGATGGCGCGTTGGCAATTGCGCATCCCATCCTGCGGCCACGACGATCTGCGCGGTATGCAACGCAGCGGCGTCGCTGGCAAAGGCGCGCGCGGTGCCACGAAACATGTTGCGCGAGAACTGGTCGAGCACGACGATGCGCGCGATGGCTTCTAGCGGCGTGTCCATCCAGGTGTCGGGCTCGCCCGTTGAAAGCGCCTCCCACAGCGGCAGGAAGCGCGCGCGGATCTCGGCATCGAACGCGTCGGACTTGGTGAACCACTCCGGGCGGGCGTCAATCAGCGGCGCATTGCCGAACCAGAACGCGAGCACGTCGTCTGCGGTGGGCAAACCGATCATCGGGGTCTCCTCGAATGTTTTCTTGTAGGGTGCGCTTTCGCGCGGCACCTTAGCGCTGCACGTTCCGCATCCAGTCGGCGGTCTGCCAGAACGCCTGCATCAGCCGCATCTGCAGGGCTTCGTCCAGGCCGATGTCTTGCATGGCGAGGGCCATGCAGCGCATCCACTGATCACGCTCCTGCGTGCCGATCTCGAACGGCATATGGCGGGCACGTAGCCGCGGGTGGCCGAAGCGCTCGATGAAATGATTCGGGCCGCCCAGCCAGCCGCACAGAAACCAGAACAGCTTGTCGCGCGATCCATCGAGGCTTTGCGGATGCAGCGCGCACAGCACCGCAAACTCGGGCTCCAGATCCATCAGGTCGTAGAAGCGGTCAACGAGTTCGCGCACGCGCGCCTCGCCGCCAATCAGGTCGAAGGCCAGGGTTCCTGGCCGGAAGTTGCATCAGTCATACAGCGTCAATCACATCGAGAAAATTCGGGCGTCGTCACGCGTCACGAAGCGTGGCCATGGCCGGGCGACGCAGCACGTCGCGCAAGCCGAGCCAGCCGCCAACAAAGGCGCACGCCATGCCGCTCGATGCCCACCGGCAGATCGCCGGGTTGAAACGATACGGAAAATCGAAGACGTACGCCGACAGCACCCAGCCGATGGCGATCGCGCCCACGCCGGCCATCAGCCCGGCGAGGCCACCCACGATCAGCACTTCTGCGTACTGCGTCTGACGTACCACGCCGGAGCCTGCGCCAAGCGCGCGCAGCACGCCGGCATCACGCAGGCGCTCGTCGCGCGAGCCGGAGAGCGCCGCGTACAACACCAGCACACCCGCCGCCAGCGTAAAAACGAAGAGGAATTCCACCGCCGCCGTTACCTGGTCCAGCACGCCGCACCTGCTGCAGGATCAGTTCGGTATCCACCACCGTCAGGTTCGGAAACTCGCGCACAAGCTTGGCCGGCAGATCGGCCTGCCCGGCGGGAATGCGGAACGCAGTCACGTAGGTCTGCGGCATGTCGCGCAGCGCCACGGGCGGCAGGATGACGAAGAAATTCACGCGCATCGAACTCCAATCGAGCTTGCGCAATGACGTGATGGGCGCATCCACCGTCTGCCCGGCGACGTCGAAGCGCAGCACATCGCCCAGGTGCAAGTTGAGCGTCTTGGCAATGCCCTCTTCCACCGAAGCCTCGGGCTTTTGTCCACTGAACCATTGGCCGGAAACGATGCGATTTTCGGCGGCTGCGCGGTGGCGTACGACAGGTTGAATTCGCGTTCGACCAGATTGCGGGCGCGCGATTCGGCATAGGTCTGGCGATCGATGACCCGGCCATTCACCTGCGTCAGGCGCCCGCGCACCATCGGGTAGAGCTTCGGATCCGCCACGCCGGCCTGGGCGAGAGCCTGCGCCACTGCCTGCATCTGGTCAGGCTGGATATTGATGATGAAACGGTTGGGCGCATCGGCCGGCGTGGCGTTATGCCACGAGCGGATCAGGTCGTTGCGCGTCATGGCGAGCAACAGCAGCGCCATCAGGCCAACCGCAAGCGCCACGGTCTGCAGCACACTCACGCCGCGGCGGCGC
>NZ_JAPNUG010000006.1:0-13522 GCF_036631435.1 Ralstonia sp. 1B3
GCTGTATGGCCCCATCGGTCTGGTGATCACCTATTCGGGGACCCAGCGTTGACATGAGTCTGGATGCGCTACAGCAACGTCTTGGCTACCGCTTCAGCAAACCGGAGTTGCTGCAGCAGGCGCTCACCCATCGCAGTCACAGCGCGATGCACAACGAGCGCCTGGAATTTCTTGGCGATTCGATCCTGAACTGCGCCGTCGCGGACATGCTCTACGGCATGTTCGGCAAGCTGGATGAGGGCGATCTTTCGCGGGTGCGGGCCAATCTGGTCAAGCAACAGGCGTTGTACGAGATCGCGCAAATGCTGCAATTGCCCGATGCCCTGCGTTTGGGCGAAGGTGAGTTGAAGAGTGGCGGTTTCCGCCGTCCATCTATCCTGGCCGATGCGCTGGAAGCGATTTTCGGGGCAGTGTTCCTCGACGGCGGCTTCGATGCCGCCCGCACGCTGATCCGCAAGCTCTATATCCCGATCCTTGAACAGGTCGATCCGCGCACGCTTGGCAAGGACGCCAAGACGCTGTTGCAGGAGTACCTCCAAGGTCACAAGATTGCGTTGCCGCTGTACACGGTGGTGGCTACCCACGGCGCGGCGCATAATCAGCAATTCGAGGTCGAGTGCTCGATCCCGAAGCTGGAGATTCGCGTCTCCGGCAGCGGGGCATCGCGGCGCGCGGCCGAACAATCGGCGGCCAAGCTGGCCTCGAAGCGCATCGCCTGGTGCCGCAGCTCGTCAAGCGCAGCCGCGCCGAGCGCACTGGCGCGCAAGCAGGCCACGCCGCCCGATCCGCAGTTGTCTCTCCGGTTGAAGGAATAATCAGGTAAATGAGCGACACCCCATTGCAGCCTCCGCAGCCAGAATCTGGCGTGCCGGAGGGGTTCCGCTGCGGCATGGTCGCCATTGTCGGGCGGCCGAACGTCGGCAAATCCACGCTGATGAACGCCCTCGTGGGCCAGAAAGTCAGCATCACATCGCGCAAGGCGCAGACGACGCGTCACCGCATCACCGGCATTCAGACGACGGATGACGCACAGTTCGTTTTCGTCGATACGCCAGGCTTTCAGACACGTCACGCCACCGCGCTGAACCGTTCGCTGAACCGCGCGGTCACGTCCACGCTTACGTCGGTGGATGCGGTGTTGTTCGTGGTCGAAGCCGGTCGCTACGGCCCGACGACGAAAAGGTGCTCTCGCTGCTGCCGCGCGAGACGCCCGTGATCCTGATCGTCAACAAGGTGGATCGGCTCGATGCGTACACGCGCGCCGAGATGGTTGCCGTGTTCCTGCAGGACATGGCGCAGGTGTTTCCGTTTGCCGAAATCGTGCCGATGTCGGCCAAGAACCGCGACGACATCGATCGGCTGCTCGGCATCGTGCGCCCGTATCTGCCGGAAGGTGAGCCGATGTACGACCCGGAGGCGCTGACCGATCGCAGCGAGCGCTTCCTGGCTGCCGAAATCGTTCGCGAGAAGGTTTTCCGCTGGACGGCGACGAGCGCCGTATTCCAGCACCGTCATCGTCGACAAGTTCGAGACCGAAGGTCGCCTGCGCCGCGTGTTCGTCACCATCCTCGTCGACCGCGACGCGCACAAGGCGATGATCATCGGCGCGAAGGGCGCCAAGCCTGCAAGCAGATCTCCACCGAAGCCCGCATGGACATGGAAAAACTGTTCGACGGCAAGGTGTATCTGGAGGTCTGGATCAAGGTCAAGAGCGGCTGGGCCGACAACGAAGCCGGCCTGCGCGCCTACGGCTACGAATAACCATTTAGCCGGGCCACTTCTACACACGCTCGATGGCGGGACGATCCGATCCGATTCCGGACGAAGCCGCGGAATGGCTTGCCGAGGAAGGCGTTGCCGGCGCCGCGCCGCGCAAGAGCTTTCCTGCCGGGCGTTCCGAAACGCGTGTTGCTGCGCAGCCGGCCTTCGTGCTGCACAGTTATCCGTATCGGGAAACCAGCCTCATCATCGACGTCTTTACGCCGGACTACGGGCGCATGGCGTTGGTTGCCAAGGGGCGAAGCGGCCGCATTCAGCGCTGCGCGTGTTGCAGACGTTCCAGCCGCTGTCGCTGTCCTGGAGCGGGCGCGGTGATGTGCGCACGCTCACGCGCGCAGAGTGGGTTGGCGGCATGCTGCCGCTGGGCGGAGAGGGACTGCTGTCCGGCTTCTATCTGAACGAATTGCTCGTCAAGTTCGTCGCCCGCGAAGACGGCCACCCGGTCCTGTTCGCGCATTACGTCGAAACGCTCAACAAGCTTGCCCATGGCGAACCCGCGGCCTTCACGCTGCGGGCGTTCGAACGTGTGCTGCTGCGTGAGACCGGCTTTGCCGCGCAGCTCGACCGCTGCATCGACGGCGAACCCGTGCAGGCTGATGCCGAATACGTCTATCACCCCGAGCGCGGCATCCGGCGCACGCTGCCCAGCGATCCATCGTCGTGGCCCGTCTTGCGCGGCCAGACGCTGATCGACATGGAGCGCGATGATTACGCCTCACGCCCCACGACCGCGCAGCAAAGCCGCAGCCTGATGCGATTCCTGCTGCATTATCATTTGCATGGCACGCCGCTTTCGACGCGCCAGATCCTGATCGACTTGCAGAAACTATGATCTTCACGCCTCGCCGGGAATCATCGACCTGGGTATCAACATCGACCACGTCGCTACGCTGCGCAACGCGCGCGGCACCACGTACCCGGACCCGATCGCCGCGGCGCTGCTGGCAGAAGAAGCCGGCGCCGACCTCATCACCCTCCACCTGCGCGAAGATCGCCGCCACATCAAGGATGCCGATGTGCGCGCCCTGCGGCCGCAACTGCGCACGCGCATGAACCTCGAGTGCGCCGTCACGCAGGAGATGCTCGACATCGCATGCGACATCGGCCCGCAGGACGTTTGCCTCGTGCCCGAGCGCCGTCAGGAAGTGACGACCGAAGGCGGGCTGGACGTGGTTGGTGGTTTTGCCAAGGTGCAGGCCGCTTGCAAGCAACTGGCCGATGCGGGCATCCGCGTGTCGCTGTTCATTGATCCGGATGCGGCACAGATCGAGGCCGCTGCCGCTGCCGGCGCGCCCGTCATCGAACTGCACACGGGCCGCTATGCTGAAGCGACCGACGATGCCGAGCTGCGGGCAGAACTCGTCCGCATCGAAACCGCCGTGGAAGAGGGCATCCGCTGGGGCGTGCGGGTGAACGCAGGCCACGGCCTTCACTACACGAACGTGCAGCCGATTGCCGCCATCGCCGGCATTCATGAGCTCAACATCGGCCACGCCGTCGTTGCGCATGCGGTGTTTGCCGGCTGGCAGAACGCGGTGCGTGAGATGAAGGCGATCATGGTTGCGGCGCGGTTGTCGTCCACGACGCCAGCGGCTGCACACCCGGGCGTGCCTGTATGAACGAACGGGCCGCAGCCGCCTCGGTGTCCGGCGCCATTTATGGCATCGGCACGGACATCATCCAGATCGAGCGCGTCGAAGGCGTGATGCAGCGGACCAATGGCCGCTTCGCCGAAAAGGTGCTCGGCCCCGAGGAGCTGCGCGTCTACCATGCCCGCAAGGCGCGTTCAGAGCGCCGTGGCCTCGCGTTTCTTGCCACGCGCTTTGCCGCCAAGGAAGCTGTGTCCAAGGCCATCGGCCTGGGAATGCGCTGGCCCATGACGTGGCGTGCGGTCCAGACGCTCAACTTGCCCTCCGGCCAACCGGTGGTGCGCTACAGCGGCGAACTGGCCGACTGGATCGCGCAGCACGGCCTTCATATCCAGATCAGCGTGACGGACGAGCGCGACTACGCAGTCGCCTTCGCAGTCGCCGAGTTGCAAACGAAATCCTCCGCATGACCCAAACCAAAAACAGAAGCACCCCGGCCCGATCGTTCTGGATGTGGCCGGCCTGAAACTCGGCCCCGACGACGTTCGCCGCATTGCCCATCCGTTGACGGGGGCGTGATCCTGTTTGCGCGCAACTTTGAATCGCGCGCGCAGTTGACGGCGCTCACGCAAGCCATTCGCGCGATTCGCAACGACGTGCTGATTTGCATCGACCACGAAGGCGGTCGCGTGCAGCGTGCCAAGACCGACGGTTTTACGCACCTGCCCGCCATGGGCGCGCTGGGCAAGTTGTGGGACACCGATGTGCTGGCCGCGACGCGCGCCGCCACGGCTTGCGGCTATGTCCTGGCCGCAGAACTGCGCGCCTGCGACATCGACCTCAGCTTCACGCCCGTGCTCGATCTGGACTACGGCAGCAGCAGCGTGATCGGCGATCGCGCGTTCCATCGCGACCCGCGCGTGGTCACGATGCTCGCCAACCACCTGACGCTGGGCCTACGCCTGGCCGGCATGTCCAATTGCGGCAAACATTTCCCGGGTCACGGCTACGTCCAAGCCGATTCGCACATTGCTGTGCCTGTGGACGAGCGCCCGCTTGAGGCCATTCTTGCAGACGATGCGCAGCCCTACGGCTGGATGGGAATCGGCCTGCAATCCGTCATGCCGGCGCACGTGATTTACTCGGCTGTCGATCCGAACCCGGCGGGCTTCTCTCGCTTCTGGCTGCAGGACACGCTGCGCGCGCATTTCAACTTCGACGGCGTGATCTTCAGCGATGACCTGAGCATGGAAGGCGCGAGCGTTGCCGGCACGGTGGTCGACGGGGCGCGTGCGGCGCTCACGGCCGGCTGCGACATGGTGCTGATCTGCAATGCGCCGGAGAAGGCCGATCAACTGCTCGGCGAGCTGGACGTGCCCATGGGCAAGGCATCGCAGCGGCGCGTGCGCCGGCTGTTTGGCGGCCGGGCTGTGAAGGACTGGGCGAAGCTGCAGCAGCAATCGGCCTACAGGCAGGCGCTGCGCACGTTGCGCGAGGCGAAGCTCATCGCTTAGCCCCAGAAACGCACAAAGCGTGGTGGTAAAGAAAAGGCTCCCGAGGGAGCCTTTCTTCTTGCTGCGGCGCCAGCTTACTTGGCGCGGCTGCGGTACTCGTCGGTACGCGTATCGATTTCGATCTTCTCGCCGATGTTGCAGAACAGCGGCACCATGATCACGAATTCTTCGTTGTCGTTGATGCGAGCTGCCTTCAGCACCTTACCCGACGACGTGTCGCCCTTGACTGCCGGCTCGGTGTAGACGATTTCGCGGACAACCGTGGTCGGCAGTTCCACCGAGATGGCGTTCTCGTTGTAGAACGTCACTTCGACCTTCATGCCGTCTTGCAGGTAGTTCAGCGCGCTGCCCATGGCGGCGGGCTCAACGTTGTACTGTTCGTACGTGACCGGATCCATGAACACGTACATCGAGCCGTCGAAGTAGGAGTACTCGGCTTCCTTCTTCTCCAGGATGACCTGGTCCATCTTGTCGTCGGCGTTGAACACCGACTCGCCGCCTGCGCCCGTCAGCAGGTTCTTGTACTTCATCTTGACGACGGCGCCCGAACGGCCCGAACGGCTGTACTCGGTCTTGAGCACGACCATTGCGTCGTTGCCGATCATGAACACGTTGCCAGCGCGGAGTTCTTGCGCGATTTTCAAAGCCATTTCACAGTTCCTGAGAGTAAGAGGGTTCGATGCGCGCCAAGCAACGAAGCACCGCGCGATACCCTCCGGGCCGCGCGAACCAGGTCAGAGCCGGGGGTCGCATACAGATCAGCCCGCTATTTTACCTGTTTTTCGCAAAATGCCACCAAATTCGCGGCGAGATCGCCCAGTTGCATCAAGCTTTGCTCCCAGGTGACGGCCCGTACGCGCAGGCGAGGCGCAACGGCTGCAAAGTCCGTCCAATTGAGTGATGCCGGCGCACCATTCCAGGCGTGCCAGAACGAGATCAGCGCTTTGGCATCGGCCTCTGTCAGGGCTGGCGTATAGCGCGCCAGAAATGCGTCGAGCTTGATGAGATGTACGTCGTCGCTTTGGGGATAGATGTGCCAGACAAACGGCTTCAGCGCCCATTGGGCGCGCACGAAGGAGTCCTCCCCACGTACGAAGTTGATGTCGCATGCCCACAGCAGCGGGTCATAGTGCTCCTGTGGGACGAACGGCACGACTGCCACCGTGAGGTTGCCACGCGTCCAGCGCGCGCCCGTCTTGGCAGAGCCGGCATCGCCCATTAGCTCGGCGATCTGCTGGGCGGCCAGCCCTTCGGGCACCAGGCAGATCACGGGCTGTGGCGCTGCTTCCCATTGAGCGACCAGCGTTGGCAATGCCGGATTGGCATAAGCGAACAGGCTTACGCGCAGGGCGTCGGGGGTGTTGCGCATCAGGTCGTCGACCCCGAGGCGGTGCCACAACGCCTGGTGCGCGGCGGGGCTCGCCTCGAACGTCTGGCGTTGCGCGCCAAGATGCGATTCCCGCAGGACGCCGCCGGTGTTGCGTGCAAAGCCCGGAAAGAAGAAGTGTTTGACGAGCGGCAGTCGCAGATGTGGCGACTGCATCGCGTGATGCTCGGCCACCCAGTTCTCGGCGCTCAGGTATTCCAGGTTGATCCAGACGGGCGCCGATCCTTGGGATGCCCGCTCGGCCATGAGCGCCAGCACGGGCTCCGGAACGGCGCATGCGAATGCGCCAATCACCACGTCATGCAAGGTTGGGTGTGCATCAGCGGCCAGAAGGGCCGCCACCTGCGCATCGTCGGCCCAATGGCGGATATCGACGCCCGAGACGCGTTGCGCGACGGCTTTAGCGTCGACTGCGGGGCAGATCTTTTCAAACGAACGGAGATCGTCGACCCACAGACGGACGGTGTGGCCGTGCTCCTGTACAAGCTGGCGGGCCAGGCGCCAGCAGACGCCGATGTCGCCGTAATTGTCGACGACGCGGCAGAAGAGATCCCAGGATGTGATGGTGCGCATGCAGGAAGGCGAGTCGGGCAGCGAAGAAGGGCGGGCCGACATTGTAGTCGGCAGCTTGTTCTACACTGACGGCCTCTGATCCAGCGAACGCCATGTCGTCCGACCCCACGCAACCCCAGCCCCCGAGACGCCCGAGAGCGTCGAGCCCAGCGCGCCCGTGAACGTGCCCGAATTCGACGCGAAAGCGCACATCGCGCGCCTGCCGAACCTGCCGGGCGTGTATCGCTACTTCGATGCGCAGGGCAACGTGCTCTACGTGGGCAAGGCGCGCGACCTCAAGAAGCGCGTGTCGAGCTATTTCAACAAAACGCTGCTTTCGCCGCGCATCGCGATGATGGTGGCGAAGATCGCGCGCATCGACACCACCGTCGTGCGCAGCGAGGCCGAAGCGCTGCTGCTTGAGAACAACCTCATCAAGGCGCTGGCGCCGCGCTACAACATCCTGTTTCGCGACGACAAGTCGTATCCGTATCTCAAGCTCACGCATCACGCCTATCCGCGCATGGCGTATTACCGCGGCGCGACCGATCGCAAGCACCAATACTTCGGCCCGTTTCCGAGCGCGCATGCGGTGCGTGAAAGCATGCAGATCCTGCAGAAGGTGTTCCAGCTCCGCACGTGCGAAGACACCGTCTTCAACAACCGCACACGACCGTGTCTGCTGCATCAGATCCATCGCTGCAGCGGCCCATGCGTCCAGGCGATCAGCCCGGAGGATTACGCGCGCGACGTCGCCAACGCCGCCGGTTTCCTGCAGGGTCGACAGGACGAGGTCATGCAGACGCTGCAGGACAAGATGCAGCGCTATTCCGAATCGCTGGCGTTCGAGCAGGCCGCCATCGTGCGCGACCAGATCGGCGCATTGTCGACGGTGCTCAAGCAGCAGTCGGTGGAAGAGGTCGGCCACGCCAGCGACATCGACATCCTGGCCGTTGCCATCAAGGGCGGCCACGCCTGCGTGAACCTCGCGATGGTGCGCGGGGGGCGGCATCTGGGTGACAAGGCTTACTTTCCCACGCACGTTGAGGAGGGCGCGGCCATCGTTGGCGTGGATGTCGAGGCCGGCGGCGATGCTGCGGTAGAAACGTCACGCGATGCCGAACGCATGGCCAGCGACATCCTGGAAGCGTTCGTTGCGCAGCACTATCTCGATCAGTTCGTGCCGCCAGTGCTGGTGGTCAGCCATCAGATTCATGCAACCGAGTTGATCGATGCGCTGGCCGAGCAGGCCGGGCGTCGCATTTCGGTTGTGCGCCAGCCTCAGGGCGGGCGCCGCGCCTGGCTGGAGATGGCGGAGAAGGGCGCCGAGCTGTCGCTGATGCGCCAGCTTTCCGAGCAGGGCAGCCAGCAGGCCCGCACGCGCGCACTGGCCGAGACCATCGGCATCGATCTAGAAGACCTTGCCGCGCTGCGCGTCGAGTGCTTCGACATCAGCCACACCGCCGGCGAGGCCACGCAAGCCTCGTGCGTGGTCTTTCACAGCCACGCCATGCAAAACAGCGAATACCGCCGCTACAACATCCAGGACATCACCCCCGGCGACGACTACGCGGCCATGCGGCAAGTCCTCACGCGCCGCTACCAGAAGATCGTCGAACAGGCCGGCGAAGACGCGCCGAACATGCCGAGCATCGTGCTGATCGACGGCGGCAAGGGGCAGGTGGAAGTCGCGCGCCAGGTCTTTGAAGAGCTGGGGCTGGATATTGGATTGCTCGTCGGCGTGGCAAAGGGGAGGGGCGCAAGGTCGGCCTCGAAACGCTGATCTTTGCCGATGGCCGTCCGTCACTGGAGCTGGGCCAGGGCAGCGCTGCGTTGATGCTCGTTGCGCAGATTCGCGATGAGGCGCACCGCTTTGCCATCACCGGCATGCGCGCCAAGCGGGCCAAGGCGCGCAACACGTCGCGGCTGGAGGAGATCGAAGGCATCGGCGCCAAGCGGCGGCAGCGGTTGCTGGCGCGCTTCGGCGGCCTGCGTGGCGTGATGGCCGCGAGCGTCGACGAACTGGCCACGGTCGAAGGCATCTCGCAGACCCTGGCCGAAGAAATCTACCGTCAGCTGCATTGATCGGCGACAATGCCCCATCTTGCCGCGTAGGTTGGAGCTTGCGCGGCGGTTGTCCTCTCGATTTGCCATGCCTTTCAACTTCCCGATCCTCCTGACCTGGCTGCGTGTGGCCATGATCCCGCTGGTGGTGGGCGTGTTCTACGTGCCGGACACCTGGATGGCGCTACCCGCCAAGAACCTGACGGCCGCGGTGTTCTTCATCGTCGCAAGCCTCACCGATTGGTTCGACGGCTTTCTTGCGCGCCGCTGGAACCAGACGTCCGCGTTTGGCGCCTTCCTCGATCCGGTCGCCGACAAACTGATGGTGGCCGCCGCGCTGCTGGTGCTGCTGTCGTTGGGGCGCGTGTCCGACGTCATCGCGCTCATCATCATCGGCCGCGAGATCACCATCTCTGCCCTGCGTGAATGGATGGCACAGATTGGCGCGTCGAAGAGCGTGGCCGTCAACTTCCTCGGCAAGTTGAAGACGACCTTCCAGATGATCGCCATTCCGTTGCTGCTGTTCGAGGGCCGCCTGTTCGACGTGATCGACGCGCAGATGTGGGGGACATGGCTGATCTACGTGGCGGCGGTGCTCACGCTGTGGTCGATGGCGTACTACATGAAGCTCGCGTGGCCGCAGATTCGTGAGCGCGCAAAATGAGCCTGTAAAAACTCTTGCGCAAAAGTGTTGACGAGGACGATTCTTCTTTGCCATAATCTCGTTCTCGCGTTGCAGTGATGTGACGCAAACGGTCTGGCAGCACAAAGGTTGTACGGCAGTGCTGGTAGCCAAAAATGCGGGAATAGCTCAGTTGGTAGAGCGCAACCTTGCCAAGGTTGAGGTCGCGAGTTCGAGCCTCGTTTCCCGCTCCAGTTTTAAATATGTGGCTGTGTTGATGTGATGGCGCAGCGGCATAACCGGTTACGCGGGAATAGCTCAGTTGGTAGAGCGCAACCTTGCCAAGGTTGAGGTCGCGAGTTCGAGCCTCGTTTCCCGCTCCAATCCCGAAGGGAAGCCTTGCTTCCCTTTTTCTTTATCGGCACGGCAAACACGCGGTTCTTCACGAATTGCTACAATGCGGTGCTGAGCCCCTGGCGGGGTAGCAAAGTGGTTATGCAGCGGCCTGCAAAGCCGTGTACGCCGGTTCGATTCCGGCCTCCGCCTCCAGAATGCGAAAAAGCCCCGACTGGTTCGGGGCTTTTTCTTTTGCATCGTCGCAATGCACCGGCTCGGGTCTGGGCACTCCTGCCTTGACGCTCTCCTATTTGAACAATGCGTTGGCACAGAGTGCTGACGGCATCCGCGCTCAATCCCGCTCCAACTAAGTGGTTGCATGAGAAAACTGGGCTGACTAGACTCAAGCGGTTCTATTTTGAAACCGAATGAGGTGAAGGATGTCCCGTGATTGCGTTGTCGACGATTCGTCTAACGAGTGCGCCATTTCCTCTCCCGGGTTGTCACGTGCATGGGTCGCCATGCTGGCATTCTGCGCAGCGGCCAGTGTTTCCAACGTTTATTTCGCCCAGCCGTTGCTCGGAGCATTGGCCCGTGACTTTGCGCTCAGCGACGCATGGGCGGGCGGCATCATCGGTGCGACACAAGGCGGTTGCGCGCTCGCTCTGGCGTTGGTCGTTCCGCTGGGGGATCGTTGGCCGCGTAAGCCCGTGCTGTTGGTGCAGCTGGTCTTGCTGACGCTGGCGCTGCTCGCGGTAGGTCTGGCGCAGGCGCGCTGGTCGTTGCTCATCGGCATGCTCGCGATCGGCTTGCTGGGCACAGCAATGACGCAAGGACTGATCGCCTGCGCGGCCGCACTGGCGCCGCCGGCGGAACGCGGGCGCGTCGTTGGGGCGGTACAGGGTGGAGTCGTGATCGGTCTTTTGCTGGCTCGCGCCGTTGCGGGCTGGATTGCGGACGTTGCTGGCTGGCGGGCGGTCTATATGGTGTCAGCGGGCTTCTCGGCGGCGATGCTGTGCATGCTCTGGCGCGCGTTGCCGGCGCCGCCGAGTGGACTTTCGCCTATGAAATACGTAGCGCTGCTGCGCTCGATGTGGCAGCTCCTGGTGACCGAACGCGTATTGCAGATACGCGGCCTGATCGGTTTGCTGATGTTCGCGGCGTTCAACGTCTTCTGGAGCGCGATGGCGCTGGCTTTGAGTGCGCCGCCCTATGGGTTCTCCCCCGCAGGCATTGGTGCATTCGGTTTGGTTGGCGTGATCGGCGCGCTGGCGGCTGCGCGAGCGGGGCACCTGGCGGATCGAGGTTGGGCACAAGCGGCCACTGGCGTCGCGTTGGGTTTGCTACTGGTCGCCTGGCTACCGCTCGGTTTGGGTTCGCAGCATCTGGCAGGGCTCATCGTCGGCGTGGTTCTGTTGGACCTGGGTGGGCAAGCGGTGCACGTGCTCAACCAGAGTCTGGTCTTTCGCTTGCGGCCGGAGGCGCACAGCCGGCTGGTCGGCGCCTACATGCTGTTCTATGCGGCGGGCAGCGGATTGGGGGCGATGCTTTCGACGCAGGTGTATGCGTCGGCAGGGTGGTCAGGGGTGTGTCTTCTGGGAGCGGCTCTCAGCGTAGCGGCGCTGATGTTCTGGGCGGCGACCGCGGCTTGGATGCGCGGCCAAGGGCGCTAGCGCGAGGCTCGCCAGCAAATCCCGGGGCAGCGATACCCGGAAGACTCACCCGCGCGCGGGCCCGCTCCTATACTTGCTGAGAACTCACACCTTGTAATGGCGTGACAAAAAATGATAGAACGCCACAAAACCCGGCTCTGCGATTAGCTTTTCACAATTGTTTGCAATATCAAAGGGGCGGCCTTTTAGGATGAGTCGGGCTCAAGCCGGCGTGCGACACCTGCCGGTTGGGCGGAGGTAAACGGTCTTGCACGGGACGCGGCTGCCGCGCCGGTGCGGGCTGGCGGATCGAACTGCGATGCGCCAGCCAGGGACTCCAACCACATCGACGCACGGAGTGAGCCGGCATTTGCATAGCGATGCCGGACCCGAAACGGGAAAGGGCAATCCAGATGGCGATACGAATTGCCTCGGTCGAAGACAACCAGGCGCAATCGGACTTGATTCGCGAGATCCTGATTTCGTCCGGATACGAATGCGAGAGCTTCAATAACGGGGATGCCTTCGTCAAGGCGCTGCGGGATCGCACGTTCGACCTGCTGCTGCTCGACTGGCAGTTGCCCGATATCAGCGGCATCCAGCTTGTGAGCTGGGTGCGGAACAGTCGGCCCGGCGCTGCCGGTGCTGTTTCTGACCAATCGTTCGCTCGAAGACGACGTCGTGCGCGGTCTGGCGGCCGGCGCCGACGATTACGTCGTCAAGCCCGTGCGCCGTGCCGAGCTGGTGGCGCGCGTCGGTGCGCTGCTGCGTCGTGCGGCGCCGCGCACGAGCGAATCGCTCGAACGCATTCGTGTCGGCCCGTATGCGGTGGACCCGGTCGGGCGTGTGCTGACGTTGAACGGCTCGCAGGTCGAGCTGTCGCCGCGCGAGTTTGATCTTGCGCTGTACCTGTTCCGTAATGTCGGCAAGCTGGTGCCGCGCGAGCTGATCGAGCAGGCGGTCTGGGGGCGCAGCATTGGCCCGGATTCGCGCACGCTGGCCACGCATATCTCCAAGCTGCGGCTCAAGCTCGATCTCAATCAGAAGAATGGCGTGCGGCTGGTCTCGGTGTATTCGCATGGCTATCGGCTCGAAACCACGCAGGAAGATGGTGAAGCAACCTGACGCAATCTGGGGTGGTTTGATTGGGCGCGCCGCGTTTGTCGGCGCGTTCGTTCTTTTGGCGGCGTGTGGCAGGCTGCGATGGCGCAGCCTTCAGGCGCGGACGGCACCGATTTCGTCTATCGCGTGCAGCAGGGCGACACGCTGATCAACCTCGCCGAACGTTACATGGACAGCGTCGAGGGCTGGCGTCTGCTGCAGCAGCGCAACCACGTAGCCGATCCGTACCGGCTGAAGCCCGGTTCGCTGCTGCGCATTCCGTTCGATCGCATTCCGGTCGTCCCGGCGACGGCGCAGGTCGTGTTTGCCCGCGACGCAACCATCGGCGGCAAGCCATTGCAAGCCGGTACGAAGCTCGCAGAAGAAGCGCAAATCGACACCGGCGACAAAGGTGCCGTGACGCTGGCTTTTGATGACGGCACGCGCGTGACGGTGCCGCCGGGCAGCCACGTGGCGCTGTCGCGTGTACGAGCGTTTGCGCGTGCCGGCCTGATCGATGTGCGCGTCCACGTGAAGCAGGGCGAAGCGGAATCGAACGTCTCGCCCAGGAAGAGCGGCGTGGGCCGGTACGAGATATCGACGCCTGCGCTGGTGACGGGCGTGCGCGGTACGCGTTTCCGCGTGCAGGCGAGCGACGCCGTATCGACGAGTTCCGTGCTCGAAGGCGAGGTGGCGACGAGTGCCGGTCGACAGAAGCAGGCGGTCAAGGCCGGCTTTGGCGTGCAGGCATCGGCGGGGCACCTCAAGCGTGCGGCGCTGCCGGCAGCGCCCAGGCTCGATGCCATTCCGGAGCTTGTGCAGACGCCGTGCCTGCGCGCGACGTGGCAGCCCGTCAAGGGCGCTGTCGGGTATCGCGCTGCCGTGGCGCGGGATGCCGCCTTGACCGAACTCAGCGCTTATCAATC